>JAOPVO010000272.1 GCA_025966155.1 Pseudonocardiales bacterium | reverse complement strand
GAGCGGATCAAGGAGATCAGCGCGGCCTTCGACGCACCATAGGCCGCTAAGCCCGACTCGGGGAATACGCCCTCGATCGACGACAGCGCGACGATCCTGGACCGCACCTGGAGCGGCTGGGCGGCGGATCGGCGCAGCAGCGGGAGCGCCCGACTGACCAAGGCGTAGGGCGCGCGGACGTTGACCGCGATCTGCTTATCGAAGCGCCCCATCGGATACCCGCTGATGGCGCCGGCGGTGCCTACGCCGGCGGCCAGGATCAAGCCCGACATCCCGCCGTACGCCTCGCTGTGCCGCGTGACGACCTCGTCGAGCACGGCATCGTCGGCAATATCGCCTGGCACGACCTGCACCGATCCGCCATAGCCGCCGAGGTCGTCGGCTGCTCGCTGAAGCTGGTCGGCGCGGCGGGCGGCGAGCGTGAGGTCCCAGCCGCGCCGGGCCAGCAGCTGCGCAATGCCGAAGCCGATACCGCGCGAGCCGCCGGTGACCAGTGCGCTGGGCCGGGCCGCTGTGTCGTCAATGGTCATGAGAGCCCCGCTACGGGACGAGGATCGCCCGACCGGCCACGACGCCGGCCTCGAGGTCGGCGAAGGCCTGCAGCCCGTCGTCCAGGGAGTACCGCACGGCGTCGACGCCGATAGTGCCGGCGGCAGCGAGATCGAGCACCTGCCGCTGGTCTGCGCGCGTGCCGCCGTACGAGCGGCGCACATCGACGCCCCACGGCAGCGGCTGCATCGAGATGCCCATGCTCAGCTTGCCGCCGCCGAGGCCGACGAGCCGCAGCGCGCCGTCCGGGGCGATCGCATTGCCGGCTATGTCGATGGTCGCCTGGAGCCCGACGAAGTCGAAGATGGCGTCGGCCCCGTAGCCACCGGTCAGATCGAGGATCGCCTGCGCCGCGTCGTCGCCGCTGGGGATCACGATGTCGGCGCCGAGCGCAGTTGCGGCGGCCAGCCGCTGTGGGCTGGAGTCGATGGCAATGACCCGCGCGTCGGTGGTGGCCTTGAGGATCTGCAGGCCCATGTGGCCCAGCCCGCCGATGCCGATAGCCACGACGGTGGCGTCCGGGCCGAGTCGGTGCCGCGCGCCGTTGATCGCGTGCATCGGGGTCAGCGCGGCATCGCCCAGCGGCCCGGCGATCACCGGATCGAGATCGCCCAGCGGCTCGAGATAGCGGGCCTTCGAGACGATGTAGTCGGCCATGCCGCCGTCCGGGCCGAGGCCGGGCGCCGGCGGCGGCCGGAGCCGGCCGCCGTTGTTCACGCAGACGTTGTCGCGGCCCTCGAGGCACGGGCGGCACTCCCCGCACGCCCACACCAGGCAGACGAGCACGGGGTCGCCCTCCGCGAAGCCCGTGACGTCCGCGCCCATCTCGGTGACGAATCCGGCGGTCTCGTGGCCCAGGGTCATGCCGTAGCGCAGCAGCGTCGGCGCATGCATCACATGCAGGTCCGAATGGCAGAGACCCGCGCCCGCGACCTTGATCAGCACCTCGTCCGGGGCGATCGAGGGAATCGGGACGTCGTCGATCCGCAGCTGGCCCCGGGCGATGATCTTGAGTGCGCGCATGGCCTCATTACACCCCGCGGGGTTGCACAGCGCAGGGGGTAAGGCGGCTCGATCCGGCGGGGTAGGACAGGGCGATGCCTGATCCCCGGTCCATCGTCTCGGCCGTCGTGTCCCCCACCCTGACGCTGCGCGCGACCGGCGCCGCAGACGCCAGCACGGCGTGGGAGCGGTACGCCATTCCTGCGCTCTGGCCGTCGTGGTCGCCGCAGATCAGCCGGGTCGAGACGGCGGCGCAGCGCATCGCGCCCGGCGCCGTCGGCAAGGTGATCGGCCCGCTCGGAGCGCGCGTGCGGTTCGTGATCGACGAGGTCGACGAGGCCGCGCGCACCTGGACGTGGCGGGTGCGCGTCGGCCCAGCGACGCTGCTCCTGTTCCACAGCGTGGACGGGCATGGGGACGGCGCGGCGACAATCCTGCGGGTGCAGGGCCCGATGCCGCTGGTGGCCGGGTACGCCCCGTTGGCGCAGCTCGCCCTGCGCCGCCTCGTCCGTCCCTAGAGGGAGTCCGGCCCGAGCCGGACGATCATCTTGCCGGTGTTCGCGCCCTGGAGCAGGCCCAGGAACGCCTCGACGGCGTTGTCCAGGCCTTCGACGATCGTCTCGCGGGTGACGAGCTTGCCCTCGCGGAGCCAGCCGCCGACCTCGGCCTGGAAGGCCTCCTGCATGTCGGTGTGGTCCCCGACGATGAAGCCCTTGGCCATGATCCGCTTGCCGACCATCAGCGACAGGTTGTCCGGCCCGGCGGGCTTGGGATCGACGTTATAGCCGGCGATGGATCCGCAGAGCGCGAAGCGGGCGAAGGGGTTGGCGGCCTCGATCGCGGCTTCGAGGTGGTCGTAGCCGACGTTGTCGAAGAACACGTCGATGCCGTGGGGCGCCGCGGCCAGGAGCAGATCGCGCACCGGCCCGTCGTGGTAATCGAAGGCGTCGGTGTAGCCGAGCTCCTCGGTGAGCCAGCGGACCTTGTCCGGCGAGCCGGCGCTGCCGATGACCTGCTGCGTGCCGCGCAGGCGGGCGAACTGGCCCACCAGGCTCCCGACGGCCCCGGCCGCGCCGGACACGAAGACGCGGTCGCCCTCCTCGAACTCCGCGACGTCCAGGAGCCCGGCGTAGGCGGTGAGGCCGATGCCGCCGAGGGCGCCCAGGTGCACGGTCAGCGGCAGGCCCTCGACCGCCTCGATGACAGTGACGGCCGAGGCCGGCAGCAGCGCATGCTCGCGCCAGCCGTGGCCGTGGCGCACCAGCGTGCCGACGGGCAGCAGCTCGACATCGGAGGCGATGACCTCGCCGATGGCGCTGCCGAGCGCGGCCTCGTTGAGCTCCCACGGCGGGGCGTAGGACTTCGCGTCGTTCATCCGCCCGCGCATGTACGGGTCGACGGACATCGCGATGGTCCGGACCAGGACCTCGTCCGCGCCCGGGTCCGGCAGCTCGGCGTCGACCATCCGGAAGTCGGTGGCCTTGGCGGCGCCCACGGGGCGGGCGGCAAGGTGGATCTCGCGGGTCGATGTCGGCATTGACGTCTCCTGATGCGTGCAGTGCGGGCGATGCGGCTGGGCACTCAGCCTAGGGGCAGGCCCACCTACAGGCAGGGCGCGCGGACTATTGGCCCATTCCCTGTAGGGCGCATAGTGTTTGCCCGACCGTCAGACCACTCTTCGCAGGGACTCGACCGACCATGACTGTGGAATTCATCAGCCTCATCAATGTGTGGGAATCCAGCGAGGTGAACCCCAAGCTGCGGGGCGCGCCGGATGCTGACTACATCCGCAAGTACGCCCGGTACCTCGAGGACGGCGGCTTCGACTACACCCTCGTCGCCTACGGCTCCGCCGGCTACGACCCGTTCACGGTGTCGGCGATCATCGGGGCCAATACCGACCGCATCAAGCCGATCATCGCCCTCCGGCCGAACACGATGCACCCGCTGGTGGCCGCGCAGAGCCTGGCGACGCTGGACCAGCTGACCAAGGGCCGCGCCGTCGTCCACATCATCTCCGGCGGCAGCGACGCCGAGCAGGCCCGTCAGGGCGACTACATCGGCAAGGACGCGCGGTACGCCCGGTCCGAGGAATTCGTGCGGCTCATGCGCCGGGCGTGGACCGAGACGTCGCCGTGGAGCCACGACGGCCAGTTCTACAAGTTCGACGACTTCGTGGCCGGCTTCGCCCCCGTCAACGGGACGATCCCGGTCTCGATCGGCGGCTCCAGCTCGGAGGCGTACCGGGTCGGCGGCGCGCTGGGGGACATCTTCGGGCTCTGGGGCGAGCCGCTGAAGGACACCCAGGATCAGATGGACCGGGTGGCCGAGCAGGCCCGCCTGGCCGGGCGCACCGATGTGCCGCGCACCTGGGTCACCTTCCGCCCGATCGTGGCCGCCACCGACGAGCTCGCGTGGGAGAAGGCGCACAAGACGATGGGCATCGTCGGCCAGACGTACAAGGCGGGCGGGGCGTCCCCGATCGGGCAGCGGCGGGGCGGCGGCCCGCAGAATGTCGGCTCGCAGCGCCTCCTGGAGATCGCCGAGCGCGGCGATGTGCACGACCGCGCGCTCTGGACGGTGCCGGCCCAGATCACCGGCGCGGCCGGGGCCTCGACGGCGCTGGTCGGCAGCTACGAGACAGTCGCCGCCGCGATCCTGGACTACGTCGACCTCGGGGCGGACCTCATCTCGATCCGCGGTTACGACAACCTCAACGACGCGATCGACTACGGCCGCTACGTGATGCCGCTGGTGCGCCAGGAACTGGCCCACCGCGAGTCGACCGGCGAGCGCGGCGCGGTCGTCAAGCAGCCCCCGCTCGCCTAGATAACTCTCAGCGTTCGCGAGGAAGGTTCACGTCATGGAATTCACCCACCTCGGCCGATCCGGCCTCACCGTTAGTCGCCTATGCCTCGGCACCATGAACTTCGGCGCCCTGACCACCGAGCCCGACGCGCACGCGATCATGGACTCGGCGCACGAGTACGGCATCAACTTCTTCGATACCGCCAATGTGTACGGCCGGTCGGTCAGCAAGGGCCGCACCGAGGAGATCGTCGGCAACTGGTTCGCGCAGGGCGGCGAGCGGCGCGAGAAGACCGTCATCGCCACGAAGCTGTTCGGCGCGATGGGGGAGTGGCCCAACGAGGGCAAGCTATCGGCCCTGAACATCCGCCGCGCGCTCGATGCGAGCCTGGCCCGCCTGCAGACCGACTACATCGACCTCTACCAGTTCCATCACGTCGACCGCCGGACGCCGTGGGAGGAGATCTGGCAGGCGATGGAGGTCGCCGTCAATCAGGGCAAGATCCTCTACGCCGGCAGCAGCAACTTCGCCGGCTGGCACATCGCGCAGGCCCAGGAGGCCGCGAAGACCCGCCACTACACCGGGCTGGTCAGCGAGCAGTCGATCTACAACCTCGCGGTGCGCGACATCGAGCTCGAGGTACTGCCCGCCGCGCAGCACTACGGCCTCGGCGTCATCCCATGGTCGCCGCTCCAGGGCGGCCTGCTCGGCGGGGTGCTCAAGAAGGACCGCGAGGGCAAGCGCCGCCTCGAGGGCCGCGCGGCCGAGGCGGTCCGCACCCGCCACGACCAGATCCAGGCCTACGAGGACTACGCCGACGAGCTCGGCCATGAGCCCGGCGACATCGCGCTGGCCTGGCTCCTGGCCCAGCCCGGGGTGACGGCGCCGATCGTGGGCCCGCGCATCCAGTCCCAGCTCGACGCCGCCGTGCGCGCGCTGGACGTCACGCTGGATGAGAAGGC
>JAOPVO010000264.1 GCA_025966155.1 Pseudonocardiales bacterium | reverse complement strand
GCCGCGCCCCGGTGGACGGCCGTGCGCGCCGCCGCGCCCACAGGGCCTCGGTGGGCCGCTGCGGTCGGCGCGCAGATCGCCGCGGCGTGGGCGAAGCTGGACGTTGCCGGCCCGCTGATCGTCTCGGCCGAGGCCTGGCCCGCGCTGGGTGCGTTCCTCGTCCCGGCGGGCGATCCGGGAGGGCGCCCGCGCGCGCGGGACGGGGTCACCGTGGTGCTGTCGGCCGGGACGGCCCGCCAGGCCGCGGTGGTCGCGGACCGGGCCGCGACTATCGACGGGGCCGCCATAGGCCTGCCGGCGGCGCTGCTGGATCAGTCCCGCGCGGCGGCGATGCGCGCGGTCACCGACACGCTGTTCTGCTGGGGGATGACCTCCAGGGCGCAGGTGCACCAGGCGCACAGATGGGGCGTCACCCACGCCATCGTCGATGACGTGAGCGTGGCCCGAGCGGTGGGATAGCCGCCCTCCGCTGTTATGTTCGGCAAGGCAACCCTCACTCGGTGGCTGCCGTTCGCTCTCCAACCTCCAGGAAGTGCCCGCATGCTGCCAACCTTCGTCATCGGCCTACGTGAGGGCCTCGAGGCAGCGCTGATCGTGGGGATGGTCGCGGCCTTCTGCGTACGCAGCGGCCGGCGCGACAGCCTGCGCTGGGTGTGGCTGGGCGTGGCTATCGCCGTCGGCCTGTGCGTCGCGGTCGGCGTGACGCTGGAGCTGGTGCAGCGGAATCTGCCGCAGCGCGAGCAGGAGCAGCTCGAGACCGTCATCGCACTGGTTGCCGTCGTGATGGTGACGTACATGGTCGTCTGGATGCGCCGCAATGCGCGCGGGATGTCCGCGCAGCTCGAGGGCGCGGCCGGTGCCGCGCTGGCCAGAGGGTCGGTGTGGGCGCTGGTGTTCATGGCCTTCCTGGCGGTCCTGCGCGAGGGCTTCGAGACTGCGGTCTTCACCATCGCCGCGTTCAACTCCGCCGAGGACCCGGTGGCGTCGGTCAGCGGCCTGCTGCTGGGCCTCGCCATCGCCTGCGCGCTGGGCTACGGCATCTACCGGGGCGGGATCAAGCTCAACCTCTCGAAGTTCTTCCGGGCCACCGGCCTGGTCCTCGTCCTGGTCGCGGCGGGCCTGGTGGTCAGCGCCCTGCACAGCGGCCACGAGGCCGGCTGGGTCAACATCGGCCAGCAATCCACTGTCGACCTGTCGTGGCTGGTGGCCGGCGGCTCGGTGCGCGCGGCGCTGCTCACCGGGATGCTCGGGCTGCAGCCGCACCCCGTGGTCATCGAGATCACCGGCTGGCTCGTCTACCTCGTCCCGCTGGGCCTCTACGTGGCCTGGGCGCCCAAGCGCCCGGTGCCGTGGCGCGCCGTGCTCGTCGGCAGCGCGGTCGCCGCAGTTGCCGTCGCCGCGGCCACCGTCGGACTCGCCGCGACCGCGCCCTCGGCGCCTCCCCGGCTGTCCGCCGCGACGCTCTCGGCCTATGCGGGGACCGTCACCACCACCGACCCCGTCACCCGGGTGTCCGGCGGCGCCGTCGCAGTCACCGGCGACACCCTGGCCGCACTGACCGGGCCGGGCGCCATCGTCGGCGTCCAGCTTCCTGATCTCCAGTTCAGCCGCGATGTGGCGGCCGGGAATGTGCGGATCGGCGGGTTGGACCTAGCCGATGCCGGGCTGGGCAGCGTCCAGGGCATCAGCGTCCGCCTCTTCACCGCCACCCTCGACCGCGCCGCCGCCGATCCGGCGACCCTGGGGGCGCTCCCGGCGTCGATCCCGCTGGCGGCGCTCCAGGCTGCCGGCGGACGACTGCCGCTTGGCCTCAACCCGGCCACGCTGCCCGATCCGCTGCCGCTGGTCTATACCGACACCGTCGGCGTGACGTACTCCGTCGAACCGGCCACCGGCGACGTGGTGGACGTGGCGCTCACCCTGGTGCGCCGCGCCGGCGCGCAGGCCGGATCCAGCCTGATCACCCTGTCCACGGTGCAGGAGGCCGGGGTCGCCGGGTCCGAGTCGGCGGTGCGCAGTGCCGCCGCTGCCGCCGCGGACGCCCGGGACGACCTCGATTCCGCCCGAACCCGGACGGTGACAGTGCCCTGGGTCGGCGGTGCTCTCACTGTGCTGCTGGTCGCGCTCGCAGTGGTCGCGCGGCGGCGAGCCTGTCGCGTCAGCGGACCTGATACGGACGGCCACGCGCAGCCAGTGTCAGCGGACGCGGACCCGGCCAGCAGCCCTGCCGCTCAGGCGCAGAGCACCGACCGCACGCAGCGGGCCTACGCCAGAGCTGATTAGTCCCCTATCATGGCGACCGCGCGGACAGCAGTGCCGGCGCGGCGCTTGGGAGGGGGCCCGGGGCATGCCTATGCGCTATGCATTCCGTCGTTGGCTCTCCGTCCTGCTGACCGGCGTCATCCTCATGGCCGGCAGCGCACTGGCGCCCTCGGCGCGCGGAGCGCAGGACCCCGTGCTGGCCGACTGCGCCGCCACCGGGGTGACCCTGCAGAACGGCGGCTTCGAATCCCCCGCACTCAGCGGCCCGAGCGCGGGCCTCCTGCCCGCGGCCGGTGGCGTGCCGTATTGGCAGACCACCGACACCGAGTTCGAGGTGTGGAACGGCGGCTTCGGCGGGGTCACGGCCGCCGCGGGCGTCCAGCATGTCGAGCTCAACGCGCACACAGCCGGAACGCTCTTCCAGGCCGTTGCCACGATGCCGGGCACCGTCGTCCAATGGCGCTTCGCCCACCGTGCCCGCCTCGTCGTCGGGCCGCCCGGGTCGGCTGAGGACACTATGGAACTGCTGATCGGGCCGACTCTCGGCGGCATCGTGACGCAAGGCCAATTCACCGACGACGACCTCGACTGGGGATACCACTCGGGGCTATACACCGTGCCACCGGGCCAGACGTCCACGATCTTCGCGTTCCAGGCTGTGTCCTCCTCCAGCGGAAACCCCTCGGCTGGGAACTTCCTCGATGACATCTCCTTCGCGACGTCCGCGTGCCTAGTGGTCACGACCTCGATCGCCGACGCCAATGGCGGCTCCGTGCAGCGCGGCGACGTCCTCACGGTCACGACCATGGTGCAGAACGCGGGGCACTCAACTGCCTCGGGGCTGCGGCTGTCCGGGGCGGCCCCGCCGCAGACGGCCCATGTGCCCGGCTCGCTCATCGTCGACGGATCCGCGGTTACCGACGCGGCGGCCGACGACCGGGGCGAGATCACCGGCTCTGCCGTCACCTGGCGGGCGGGGACCGGCGCCGATTCGGTCTCCGGCGGGGCGCTGGCACCCGGCTCAGGAGCCGTTGCCTCCTTCCAGGTCGTCGTGCACACCGGGGCGTCCGGGGCGATCGCCTCGACCAGCATCGCCGACGGGGCGTGGACCGGGTCCGGGCCACTTGCCACCTCCACGTCCACCACCGCGTCGGTCACCCTGGCGCTGGCGGACCTCGCGACGGTCAAAACTGTGTCGGCGGCGAATGTCGGATCGACCGTCGCCGGGGAGCCGCTGGGCTACGACATCGCGACCGCCAATGCCGGCCCGGACGACGCGGTTGACGTTCTTGTCAGCGACCCGCTGCCGGCTGCGCTGCTGGGCGCGACGGCCACGCCGGACCCGGCTCTGGCCGGCGGCTACTGCGTCGTCGCGGGCGGTCAGGCCACCTGCACCTACCCCGTGCTGGCGGTTGGCGCGACGGCCACCACGCGGATCTCCGGCACGGTGGACCCTTCCCTGGCCGTCGGCTCGGACATCGGCACCACCGCGACGTCGGCCGCGCGCACCGAGGACCCTGCGCTGGCCAACAACACCTCGTCGTCCACCGCCGGGCCGTCCTCCGCCGAGGCGGACCTTGCCGTCAGTGTCCGCTTCGGCTCAGGCAAAGCCAGTGCAGCGGGCGCGCCTGCTGCTCCGGCCGCGATTGCTCCGGGCGACGCGATCCACCTCACCGCCCGCGTGGTCAACAGCGGCCCATCGGACAGCCCGGCCTCGACCGTTGTCGTGATGCTCGATCCGGTCGGGCGCAGCTGGGTGGTCGTTCCGTCGATGCCGGAGTCGTGCCTGGTGTTCGGCTCCCGCGTCATCTGCAGCCTCGGCCCCCTGCCATCGGGGACCGCCGTGACACTCGAGATCAGCGGCGTGCTGGGCGCCGCGGCGCCGGTGGGAAACCTGAGCCTCACCAGCAGCGCAACGGTCACGGGGTCGTACGCGCCTGATCCTTCGCTGGCTAACGACACCGCATCGGCGAGGCTGGCAGTGCAGATCCTCGCCACGGCCGATCTGGGCACTATCACCGTGCTGACCACGCCGATCGTCGTCGGCGGGCCCGTCGCCTACGTCGTCACCACGGCGAATGCCGGGCCGTCGAACGCTTTCGGGCTGAGTGTGACCACTGTTGTCCCGGAGGGAGTCTCCGATCCGGTCGGCGCGCCCGATCCGTCGATCCCAGGCGGCGTGTGTGTGTCGGCGGGCCGGACCATCACCTGCACCTATCCGGTGCTGCGCCCCGGGATTACCGTGCGGACCTCGGTGACCGGGCGGGCCGAGGACGGTCTGACGCTGGCCATCGCGCTCACCGCGAGCGCGTCGTCGATCAGTAGCACCCCAGACCTCGATGTCAGCAACAACTCCGCCGCCGACGCACGAGCGCTGCCCGCTGCTCTGGCGACGGGCCGCACGCTGGCGAAGACAGGCGGGCCGGCGATGCCCGTCGCGTGGATCGGCCTGGCGGCGCTGCTGCTGGGGGCGAACCTGCTGGGGGCGATGGCGCTGGCGGGCGGGACGCGGCGGCGATGCAACGGCGATCACCCAGCGGAACGTCACAGCTCTCGCGGCCGTTACTGACCTCTTGTTCTTAGGATAGCCTTCGCTAGTTCCGCGGACGCGGTACGAGGCTACGCAAGGAGATACGCATGAGGATCGCCGCGCGCGCGGGACTAACCGCCACGGCTCTGATCGCCGCCCTCGGCCTCACGGCGTGCGGATCGTCCGGCAGCGGCGACTCGGGCGGCGATGGCGCCGACGGCAAGCGCGGGGCGATCGAGATCGTGCTGACCGACAACGGCTGCGCGCCGGACGTCGCCACGGCCGCCTCGGGCGCCATGACGTTCAACATCACGAATAAGGACGCGACGGGCGTCACCGAGGTCGAGCTGCTGTCGGGCACGCGCATCCTCGCCGAGAAGGAGAACCTGGCGCCGGGCTTCTCCGGCAGCTTCTCCCTCAAGCTCACCGCCGGCGACTACGAGATCTACTGCCCGGGCGCCAAGACGTCCCGGAGCAAGTTCACGGTCACCGGCGAGGCCGCCCCCGAGGCGACCGGCGACGACGCGCTGACCCAGGGCGCGGCACTGTATGCCGACTATGTGAAGACGCAGGCCGCGACGCTGGTCGAGGCCGTCGGCCCGCTGGTCGCCGCGATCCAGGCCAACGATGTGCCGGCCGCCAAGCAGGCGTATGCCAATGCCCGTTCGGGCTACGAGCGCATCGAGCCGGTCGCCGAGAGCTTCGCCCTCGGCGAGCAGAACCTCGACGCCGATATCGACGCCCGCGAGGGCGATGTGCCGGACAACGAGTGGCGCGGCTTCCACGTCATCGAGAAGGGCCTCTGGGTCGGCAACTCGACCACGGGGCTGCTGACTGTGGCGCAGGAGCTCCAGGCCAACGTCACGAAGCTGCAGGGCCTGGTCGCGGACCTGGAGTATCAGCCGGCGGAGCTGGCCAACGGCGCCGTCGCGCTGCTCGAAGAGGTCATCAGCGGCAAGATCACCGGCGAGGAGGAGCGGTACTCCCACATCGATTTGCTCGACTTCGCGGGCAATGTCGAGGGCGCGCAGCAGGCATTCGCGTTCCTGCAGCCGGGCCTGGAGTCGATCGACTCGACTCTCTCCGAGGAGTGCGTGACGCAGTTCGCCGCCGTCACCACCCTGCTCGAGAAGTACACGGACGCCGCGGTTGTGGGCGGGTACGTGCTGTACACGACGCTGACCCCGGCCGACACCGTCGCCCTGGCGAACGCCGTCCAGGCGCTGGTCGACCCGCTGTCCGGCGTCGCGGCGAAGGTTGTCTAACTACTACGGGGGAATCTCGTGACTGATAACCAACGCGCACCGGCCGACGACGCGGCTCCGCGTCGACGGCCCAGCCGCCGCGCCTTCCTGGGCGGGGCCGTCGGCGGCGGCGCGCTGCTGGCCGGCGGAGCGGCCGGGTTCGCGATCGGACAGGCGGTGGCCGACCCCGACCCCGGCCCGCATCCCTCCGCCGGGCTGGTCGACTTCTACGGCGAGCATCAGGCCGGCATCGCCACCCCGTCGCAGGACCGGGTCGCCTTCGCCGCCTTCGACGTCACCACCCGCGATGTCGAGCGGCTCAAGGGCATGCTCGGGCTCTGGGCCGCGGCCGCCGCCCGCACCACCACCGGGCGCCTGATCGGCACCACCGAGGACAACCCGCACGCCCCGCCGGTCGACACCGGCGAGGCGCTGGGCCTGTCGCCCGCGCAGCTCACGATCACCGTCGGATTCGGCCCGTCGCTATTCGATGAGCGATTCGGGCTGGCCGGCCGCAAGCCCGCGGCGCTCGAGGACATCCCGGCGCTGCCGGCCGACGTCCTCCAGGCGGCGCTGGTCGGCGGCGACCTCTGCGTGCAGGCCTGCTCGAACGACCCGCAGGTCGCGTTCCACGTCATCCGCAACTTCGCCCGGATCGGGCGCGGGACAGTCGTGCTGCGCTGGTCGCAACTCGGCTTCGGGCGCACGTCGACGACCAGCACCGGGCAGTCCACCCCGCGCAATCTGATGGGCTTCAAGGACGGCACGAACAACATCAAGGCCGAGAACCAGGCCCAGATGGACGACTTCGTGTGGGTCGGGGACGAGACCGACCAGGACTGGATGAAGGGCGGCTCCTACCTGGTGTCGCGCCGCATCCGGATGCTGATCGAGGCGTGGGACGCGGACTTCATCGCCGACCAGGAGCGCATCTTCGGGCGGAAGAAGGAATCCGGCGCGCCGCTCACCGGCAAGGCCGAGTTCGACCCGATCGACTTCAGCGCCAAGGGTGCCGACGGGGCGCTGGTGATTGATCCGGTCAGCCACGTCCGGCTGGCCTCGCCCGAGGAGAACAGCGGCCTGCGCATCCTTCGGCGCGGGTTCTCCTACACCGATGGCATCGACGCGCGGACTGGTCAGCTGGACGCCGGGCTGTTCTTCATCTGCTTCCAGAAGGACCCGCGCACGCAATTCGTGCCGCTGCAGCGCAAGCTCGGGAGCATGGACTCCCTCAACGAGTACATCAAGCACACCGGCAGCGCGGTCTTCGCGGTGCCCCCGGGCGTGCGCGAGGTCGGCGACTGGTTCGGCAAGGCCCTCTTCACCAGCTGAGCGGTCGGCCGATGGGGGCCCGATGGGGGGCCCGGCCAGCTGCCGGGCGGCGTCAGGGCTGACCGGCCGTGCGGTTGTGGGACGTTGGGGCGCACTATCGGCCGTAACGTCCCACAACCGCTCCTGGAGCGACCACTCGGTCGGGGTCAGTCGCAGCGCGCCTCCGTCGGCCGCCATCGCGCGGCGCCCGGCGACGGGATTGCCCTATCCGGGCGCGTTGGTGTGGGCCAATTCGTCGACCAGCGCGATATCCCGCCGCCGGGCCAGCACCGCGTCCAGGTCCATATCGGTGAGCGCCGCGCCGCGGTACGACACAACCCGGCGGGGGACCACAGTCAGCAAACCAATCGCCTGCTCAGTATGTGACCGCCCGCGGGTCTCGACGAGACCGACCACGACGTCGGCCCCACGCAATGAGCGGCGGCAGTCTTCCTCCAGCATGGCCAACGTCTTGCCCACGCCGGGCGCGAACCCGAGGTAGACCCGAAGCGCACCCTAGCGGTCACAGCGGGCAGGGTAGGCGAGTTGCGGCAGGGGAGTGCGCACATCCCGGCGGCATGGCATGGATCAGGCGGCGGACGGGCGCATGCCGAGCAAGCGCGCCGCGCCCGACGACCCGACCAGCACGGCCGTGATCCAGCCGCCGCTCGCGCCGTGCGCCAGGAGGTCCGTGGTCCGGGCTGGCAGCTCGACCGGCTCGAAGGCGCGCTGCTCCCAGCCGATCCGCGCGTCGTACCCGGCGCGGGCCAGCGGCAGGACGCTGCCGCCGGCGGTCAGCTCGGCCCGGGTGGCGGTTAGCCGCTCGATCACATCGTCCAGCGCCCGCACCAGGCCCGGGTTGCCGTCGCACCAGGTGGCCACGAGCTCGGGCCGGGTCCGCGCCACCCGGGAGCCCGAGGTGTACGAGCCGGCGGCCAGGGAGAGGCCGAGCGCCCCGCCGGCGAGTCCCGCGAGCGCCAGCACCTCGGCCAGCACATGCGGCAGCCCGATCACCCGCGCCACTGCGGTGTCCTGCTCGGCGGCCGAGGTCGGCACGGGGCGCGCGCCCAGGTTGCAAATCAGGCTGGCCAGGCGCAGCCACGCCTCGAGGTCCGCGTCGGACTCCAGCGTCAGGGCCCAGGGCGCGTCCCGGAACATCAGCGGGTCGGCCGCGCCCCACCCGCTGTGCTCGGTCCCTGCAAGGGGATGGCCGCCGATGAACTGCGCGCCCGGGGCCAGCTCGCGCACGAGGGCGTGCACCGGGGACTTCAGGGTTCCTACGTCGGTCAGGATCGCCTTCGGCCCCAGATGCGGTGCGACGCTGCGGATCGCGTCGGGCAGATCAGGCAGCGGAACGGCCAGCACGACCAGGTCCGCGCCCCGCACGGCAGTTGCGGTGTCGCCGGCGACCTCGGCCCCGGAATGCACCGCAGCGGCGATCGTGGCGGGGTCCACATCAACCCCGACGACGGAATGACCGCCGTGCGCCAGGCCCTGCAGGAGCGACCCGCCAATGAGCCCGAGGCCAACGACGGCAATGCGCTCGAAGGGCTCAGTCACGGGTGGCAACTTACCGTGACAGTGGTTCTGCCCATCGCGCCGCAGCCCGTGGTCACCTGGGTCCGCCGACTTCCCGATGACGCGCTCGGTCTGCGAGTATCAGCCCTATGCCACAGAGCGGGTTCGCCGTCGCAGCCTTCCGTGACGGCGGACGGTGGCAGTGCGAGGCGCTGCCCCCCGCCGTGCTCGGCGATCTGAGCGTGCTGCTGTCCGCCCTGCGCGCGCAGCCGGCCGAGGGCGGGCCGTTTGTCATCGCCGATGTCGATGACGAGTTCTTCCTGATCGCCCGCCTCGATGGCGCCCGCATCTCGCTGCTGCTCAGCGACCTGACCGCCGCGGTGGAGTACCCGCTGGCGGCTCAGGTGCTGGAGCGCCTCGGCGAGGAGCCGCCGGAGGACGACGAGCTGGACGAAGTCTGGCCGGTCGGCGACCTGGACTTGTTCACCGACCTCGGGATCGCCGAGGACGAGATGGAGCAGATCCTCGACGACCTCGATGCCTACGCCGACGAGATGCTCGACACCATCGTGGAGCGACTAGATATCACCGAGCAGTACAGCCTGGCGGTCAAGGGCGGTCGGTGACGTTTCCGGTCCGTCCCAACGATCTGGCCGCGATGCAGCAGGCGCTGCACCTCGCGCGCCAGGGCGGCGATCGGGACGAGGTGCCAGTTGGCGCCGTGGTCATCGACGCCAGCGGCGCGGTGATCGGCGCCGGGCACAACGAGCGGATCGCCCTGAGCGACCCGACGGCGCACGCCGAGGTGCTGGCGCTGCGCCGCGCCGGGGCCGCGCTTGGAACGTGGAACCTGTCGGGCTGCACGCTGGCGGTCACCCTCGAGCCTTGCACGATGTGCGCCGGCGCGATCGTCAATTCCCGTATCGATCGCGTGGTGTTCGGCGCGTGGGACCCCAAGGCCGGCGCCATGGGGTCGCTCTGGGATGTCGCCCGGGATCGGCGGCTCAATCATCGTCCGGAAGTGGTGGCGGGCGTCGCCGAGGAGTTCTGCGCCGCGCTGCTGGACGACTTCTTCACCCGGCGCCGTCGTCCGTCATAGCAGGCTATGCGCAGGCGGCTACGCGGGATCGGCCATAGCGCGCCCGTAGCGGGCCCGGACGTTCTCGCGGAGGTCGGCATCGGTGCGCGGCACGGGCTCGAGGAAGATCTCGACCAGAACGGGGAACGCCATCTCGAGGTCGGCGGCCATGCGGACGCACGCGCGCTCGAGATCCCCCGATGTGTAGGTATCGATAAAATCGACGCGGGCGCAGAGCAGCACCCGGCCCGCCCCGAGCTGCATCGTCAGCACATCGACGACGTCCAGAACCTCGTCCTCGCGCTCGAGCATCGCGATGATCTCGCCGATCAGGCGCGGGTCGGCCTGCCGGCCGATGAGCAGGCCGGCGCAGGTGCGGACCAAGGTGAACGCGACGGCCACCAGCAGGGCGCTGATCGCCAGTGACGCCAGCCCGTCCCACACGGCCGAGCCCGTCAGGTGATGCAGGCCGACGCCGAGCCCGGCCAGGGTGAGGCCGATCAGCGCGGCGGAATCCTCGAGCACGACGCTCTTGACGGTCGGATCGTCAGGGTTCCTCAAGTAGGCCCGGAAGCTGCGGTTGCCGTCGGCCGCTGCGCCGCGAGCCTGCCGGATGCCCTGGGCGAGAGAGATGCCCTCGAGCACGGCCGAGCCGGCCAGCACCAGGTAGGCCACCGTCGGTGATTCCTGCCCAAGATCGTCCGTATTGAGAATCGTGTGCAGGCCCTCGTAGGCCGAGAATGCCCCTCCGAGCACGAAGATCATTCCGGCGGCCACCAGCGACCAGAAGTACCGCGCCTTGCCGTAGCCGAACGGGTGCAGCCGGTCGGCCTGCTTGGTCGATCGCCGCAGCGCCACGAGCAGGAAAATCTCGGTGCTGCAATCCCCGAGGGAGTGCGCAGCCTCGGACAGCATCGCCCCCGATCCGGTCACCAGCCCGGCAACGAGCTTGAGGACGGCAACTGCGGCATTCGCGGCCAGGGCCAGCAGCACGGTCAGCAGGCTCTCCCCGCCTCCGTCACTGCCGGTGTCGTTCGGCTCCGTGGTGGTCGTCACGGCCTCAATTGTGCGTGGTCCAGAATCGACGCGGATGATCCACCGACGGATAGAGCAGTCGGACAGAGCAGCGGAGGAACGATATGGCCCGAGGCGACCTCTGGCTCTCGACCGAGACCAGCGCGCCCCGGGTCGCGGCGGGGCGGTTCAGCTTCGGGTGGGAGCGGCTCGGGATCGCTGCGCCTGAGCAGGAGGAGTTCTGGAAGAAATCGCGCCGCAAGCGGTCCTACGCCAAGAACGCCGGCGGCTTGGAGCTGGTCGCGCTCGTCGATCCCGCGACGTCCGGCGGCGCGCGGCTGCTGGCCCGCCCGACCCCGGTCTTCTGGCTCGGTCTGGAGGCGAAAGACGACCGCGAGCTGCAGATCGTGACCGCGAATCCGGCGCGGGTGCTCGAGACGGCGGCGCCGGATCCCCACGGCCGCGTCGCGGTACGGCTGCACGTGGTGGCCGACCCGGACGGCCGGTTGTTCGTGCGCGAGACCTGATCGCGGCGCAGGGCCTACGGTTCGCCGACACCCGTCCCGTCCCACCCCATCAACGAAGGAGCCTCGCCATGAGCCACGAGGGCGAGCACGTCGCGGTATCCGAGCATCCGGTGGTCACGGCGCTGAGGTTGAAGCGGTCGTCGGACCTTCAGCTGCGGGTCGCCGATGCGATCACCAAGTTCGCCGGCTCGATGCTCTTCGTCTACCTGCACATCGTGCTGTTCGCGGTGTGGATGCTCGCGGTGGAATCCACACCGTGGCCGACGTTGACGCTGGTCGTGTCGCTGGAGGCTATCTTCCTGTCGACGTTCGTCATGATCGGGCAGAACCGGGCGGCGAGCTTCCAGCAGGCCAAGGCCGATCACGACTTCCTGGAGCAGGAGCTCGAGCTGAAGACCAATACGCAGCTGACCCGCGAGATCCACGTGTTGACCACCGAGCTGCACCGCCGGGTCATCGACTCGGCCGCGTGATCAGTTCAACGATGGGAGGAGCGCGTCAGTAGAGGAGCTGGGGGCCGGACTTGTCGTAGTGCAGGACCCGGTCGCCGCCGCACTCAACTAGCACCCGCGCCGCCGCGCAGCATCTGATCGAAGGTATCTAAGGCCTGCATGGATAGTGGGCGCCAGTCTGCGCTCGTCAGGCAAGGGGGAAAATCGCCCAGACGGTCTTGCCGTCATGGGGATGGCTATCGACCCCCCAGCGATCGGCAATCGCCGAGAGGATGCTGAGGCCGCGGCCGCTCGGGTCGTCCGGAGCCGGGTCGCCCATGACCGGAAGCCCGCTGGCATCGTCACTCACCTCTAGTTGCATATAGGGCGGCGGGACTGCGATCACCACGGTGATCGTCGGGCTGCCGGCCCGAATGGCATTGGTGATCAGCTCGGTCGCGGCCAGCTTCAGGTCCGCGAGCATGTTCGCCGGCATCGAGTCCGGGCGCGGGAGGTCCTCGAGCGCGCGACGGACCTGAGCCGTCGCCTCGGGCACGGCCGGGCCTTCGTAGAGCACGTGGGTCACCCGAGCGCGATACCCAAGCGGGGCTGGGCTGTACACCTGCGCCCAGCCACCGGCCCGAGGAGCGGTGGGGTCCGCGAAGTTGCCCGGCTCGGAGGGCCGTTGTTACTGTTCCGTGACCTCGGGACCCTCGACCCGGCGGCGGACGGCGAGGAGTTTCGTGCGCAAAAGCATCAGATTGGGCTTCTACGGTGTGGTGCTCGGCGGGCTCGTTGCCGGTTCGGTGACGTGGACGCTGGTCGACAAGACCGTCACGATCCGGGTCGACGGCGTGGATCGGTCCGTCCACACGGTGGCCCGGACGGTGACCGGCGCACTGGAAGACGCCGGCATCGACGTGGACAACCACGATGTCATCGCGCCGTCGGTCGACAGCACGATCAAGGACGGCAGCATCATCGTCGTGCGCCAGGGCCGGCTGGTGAAACTGACGGTCGATGGCAAGGGCGCCGACGTCTGGGTGACGGCTACGACCGTTGAGCAGGCGCTCGCTCAGCTCGGTTACGACGCCGGCAACTACGCCTCGGTATCGCGGTCCAAGCGGCTGCCGCTGGACCCGACGACGATCGAGCTGCGGACGGCCAAGTCGGTCGCGGTGGTGGCCGACGGTGTGAGCCGATCGATCGTCACGACCGGGATCTTCGCCAGCGACGCGGTCACCGCTGCCGGTGTGACGTTCAGCGCGTCCGACCTCTGGAGCATGCCGGCCTCGACGCCGCTCGCCACCGGCATGACGGTGACGCTGCAGCGGGTCACCTTCGCCGATGTAGCCGAGGCCGCCCCGATTCCCTATGCGACTACGCAGGCCGAGGACAGCACGGTCAGCGCCGGCACAACCGTCGTCGACACCCCGGGCATCGCCGGGCAGAAGGCCGTCACGTACCGCGTCACGTATACCGACGGGATCGAGACCGCCCGCCAGGTCCTCGTCGAGGGCGTCGTCGCCGAGCCCGTGACGCAGGTGCAGCGCGTCGGCACCAAGCCCGTCGCCACGCCGGATCCCGCGGGCGCGCAGGCCATCGCGCACGAGATGGTTCTGGCTCGCGGTTGGGGCGAGGACCAGTTCAGCTGCCTGGTGTCGCTGTGGAGCCGGGAAAGCGGCTGGCGGGTCAACGCGGCGAATTCCAGCGGTGCCTATGGGATCCCGCAATCCCTGCCGGGCTCGAAGATGGCGTCCATAGGCGCGGACTGGGAGACGAACCCGGCCACGCAGATCACCTGGGGCTTGGGCTATATCGCGGCCCGCTACAGCACACCGTGCGGCGCCTGGAGCCACTTCCAGTCCGCGAACTCCTACTAGAGCCTTCCCGCTTGACGCGTCGACCGCAGGCGGCTGATCGCGAGCCCTCAGGCGGGCGGGGGTCATGTAAGGTCTTCGGCGGTGGCGTGTCCGAGCGGCCTAAGGAGCACGCCTCGAAAGCGTGTGAGGGTTAAACCTCCGAGAGTTCGAATCTCTCCGCCACCGCCATGAAGCTCCCGTATGTGCTCGGCCTCACGCCGAGCAGAGACGGGAGTTTCGCTTTGGCGTCACGTCATGCGCCAGCTGACTGGAGCGGCACTCCGCGCCGTGGACCCCGACCGAGATGGGTGCGCTCAGCGGCCGCGCCCTCAAGAGGGGGCCGAGTGGTGGGCGACGGTGCCAGCGGCTGCTCCTCAGACAAGCCTCTCCGAGTCGGCGGGCCAGAGCGAGTCAACGAGCGAGCGCTGGGTCCCCGTCGGTGTCCGAGCAATGCGGCGGCAATTGCGGCGATCCATAGCCCAGCAATGATCGGCCGGATGAACCCACTGAGGCTGTCGGCGGCGTCGGCGATCGGATTGGGATGCCCGATTCGGTCGGCGAGCCAGCCGGCGGCGGCTATACCCGCAATGGACGCCGCGGCGATCCGCGCCAATCGGTAGCGCCGGGACTGGGCCAGGAGGATCAGCGGCGGCAGCACGAGTGCAACGATCAGCAGTTGCATCAGCTCGATCCCGAGGTTGAACCCGAGCAGGGACAGCACGAGGCGTCGCCCGGATAAGTCGAGCTCCCGGAGCGTCTCGGAGAACGCGAGCCCGTGGACGAGGCCGAAAGCAGCGGCGACCAGCGCCTCGCGCCCAGGGAAGATCGGGCGGATCGCATGGGCGGCGGCCACAATGATGCTGACGGCGATCAGTGCCTCGATGGGCCTTTGCGGCACGGGCAGGCCGAGCGTGCCGAGGGCCAGGGTGACGGAATGGCCGAGGGTGAAAGCCGCGGTGATCCGCGCGATCCGCTGGAGCGACTGCCTCGTAGTGGCCGGCGCCGTCCATCGTCCTCGAACCGCCATCAATGGAGCGGGCACGAGCAGGGCGAGCAGGAACAGCTGGTGGTCGGTTCCCTCCTCGATGTGACGGACGCCGAGGGTAAGCATGCTGAGGAACCCGCGGAGGGTGCTGCCATCGTCCAGGTCGACATGGAAGGCCGGAACTGCACCGGATGCGGTGTCGAGTTCGATGATGCCCAGCTCGTAGGAGCCGTCGTCATGACCGGCGGCCCAGTCGGAATGCACGGTGACGACGGTGACGTGCGTGATCACCTTCTCCACTACGGCGGTGTAGCCCAAAACGAACGAGCGCCCGTCGTCGCCTGGTGGCGGGATCAGGGTGAAGGTCGTGACCAACTGCCGGTAGACACCGGTTGTGCTGGGGTCCCCGGCCCCGGCAACGGTCAGTGTTCCGCTCTCCACGACCCACGCCCGGCCGTCGTCGCTGGTGGGGGCGAGGTGCGCCAGCAGGTATGCGCTGATCTCGGCGAAGTCAGCGTCGATGTCTGCCTGCGTCTGCGCGCCAAGGTCGATGCCGGTCGCGGCCGCGATGTCGTCGAGCGGGATGGACACCGTCGCCTGGATGTCCCCGTCCTGCACGTCCAGCTGCATCGTGGTCCAGGGCACGACATGCGCCGACGCCGACTGGGCTCCGAGCAGCAGCAGCGCGAATGCCAGCGCAGTCAGCGCACCGAGCCGGCGGGCCCAAGCCAGGGCCCACCGGCCCGCGATCGACGTGTCGGGCATCTGGGACGTCAGCTCTTGGTGCCGCCGTAGTCGGTAGTGCGGTCGCGCCAGATCGAGTGGGGGTGGTTGCCGGTCAGGACGATGCCGTGCTGCATCGAGAATTCGATCCACACCGAGGGCCCATCGATCCGGATGTAGTCGTTCTGGGCGGTCAGGGCCGCCGTTCCTGAGTAGGCGATGTACGTGTCGGCCAGCTCGGCCTTGTACTTGGCCAGGATCGTCGCCGCATCGGCATCGGCGATGTCGTTCACATAGGACGCGATCGCTGCAATGACGAGTGCCTGCGCATCGGCGGCCAGCGCCGATGCCTGGACGCCATCCTTCGCAGTGGGGAACGCCCAGTCCTTGCCCGCGCCCAGGACGAGGTCGCTGTAGACGGCGCTGAGCTTCGCCGCCGCGAGCTGGTCGGCCGGGAGCCCGGCGAGCAGAGCCCGGAACGCTGCTTCCTTGATCGCCATCGGCTCGTTGGCGATGCCGTTCCCGGTGAACTGGCCATTGGGCTCGATGCCGCGGAACGACGGGGTCGCCCCGACCAGCGCCCCGTCCCTGTACGTGTTGGCGACGGCAAGGTGGTGGCCGCCGAACTGGAACTCCCACGTCCCGGTGTCCGCGGGAGTGCCGAGCAGCGCGATGTAGTAGTTCGCCCGCCCATAGCCGCTGCCGCCGCCGTTGGCGCCGAGGTAGTCGTCGGCGTTGAGATGCTGCTGGATCTCGGCGTAGCCCAGGCCGCTCGCGCTGCCGGTGGCGGCCTGAAGCAGGGTGGTGAACGAGGCGAGTTGGGTGTCGCTCAACTGGTTCAGCGCGAGGCCAAGCCGGGCTCCCTTGGATCCGCCGCCGCCCGGGCCGCCTCCGCCCCCGCTGAGCAGGGACTGCGGAAGGTTCGACCACAGCTCCGCATT
>JAOPVO010000255.1 GCA_025966155.1 Pseudonocardiales bacterium | reverse complement strand
GCGAGCCGGGCCGCGCCGTCGGCCAGCGCCGACCGCATCGTCCGCGCGCCGCCGCCGGTCAGGTCGAGGCCCGCGGTCACGTCGAGCCCGCCGGTCACGTCGAGGTGCCGGCCAGCAGGGCCTCGGTGTCGGCCCGGATCAGCGCATCGATGACGTCGTCCAGCGACCCATCGAGCACCTGATCCAGGTTGTAGGCCTTGAACCCGACCCGGTGGTCGCTGATCCGGTTCTCGGCGAAATTGTAGGTCCGGACCCGCTCGGAGCGGTCCATGCTGCGCACCTGCGAGCGCCGGGCCGCGGAACCGGCCTTGTCGGCCTCCTCCTGCGCGAGGGCCAGGAGCCTGGCCCGGAGCACCCGAAGGCCCGCCTCGCGGTTCTGCAGCTGGCTCTTCTCGTTCTGCATCGACACCACGACACCGGTCGGGATGTGGGTGATCCGCACGGCGGAGTCGGTGGTGTTGACGCTCTGCCCACCGGGGCCCGATGAGCGGAACACGTCGATGCGCAGGTCGTTGGCATCGATCTGGACGTCGACGTCCTCGGCTTCGGGCAGCACGACCACACCGGCGGCGGAGGTATGGATACGGCCCTGGGACTCGGTCACGGGCACCCGCTGCACGCGGTGCACACCACCCTCGTACTTCAGCCGCGCCCACACGGTGGACGTCGGCGTCCGGGACCGCAGCGCGACGGTCACCGACTTGTGGCCGCCGAGGTCGGTGGACTCGTCGTCGAGGATCTCCGCGCTCCAGCCCATCCGCTCGGCGTAGCGCAGGTACATCCGCAGCAGGTCCCCTGCGAACAGCGCCGACTCGTCGCCGCCCTCGCCGGCCTTCACCTCGAGGATGACGTCCTTGGCATCGTTGGGGTCCTTGGGCAGAAGCAGCTCGCGCAGCCGGTCCTGTAGGTCGGCCACGGTCTGCTCGAGCTGAAGGGCCTCGGCGGCGAAGGCGGCATCATCGGCCCCGAGCTCGCGCGCGGCGGCGAGGTCGTCCTGCGCCGTCGACAGCTCAGTGGCTACGGCGCGCACCGGGGCGAGCTCGGCGAACCGGCGCCCGAGATTCCGGGCGACGCGGGCGTCGCTGTGCACGGCCGGGTCGGACAGGCGCGTCTCGACGTCGGCGTACTCCTCGAGCAGCGCCGCCAGGGTCGCGGGCGGGGGCGGGCTGGTCATAGGAGCGCTCCGTCATCATGCAGAGGGTGGTGCGGGGGCGAGCAGGAACGGCAGAACGCCCGCCGATCCGCGCGGGCGCGGATCGACGGGCGTCGGCACGGCAGCTAGATCGAGGCGGCGCGGTCCCGGCGGCCGAACCGCTGCTCGAACTTCTCGACCCGTCCGCCGACATCCATGATCCGCTGCTTGCCCGTATAGAACGGGTGGCAGGCGGAGCAGACGTCAGCGTGAAGCACGCCGCTGGGGGCGGCGCTGCGGGTCTGGAACGTAACGCCGCAGGAGCAACTGACCAGCGTCGGCACGTACTCGGGGTGGGTGGCGGTCTTCATGATTGTCCTCATCTCGTGATGGCCGCCGGGTCGCTGCAGCATGAAACGCAAGCGGGAACCGGAGCCGGGCAACCGATCCAGTGTGCCAGCCGCGCGTGCCGCAGCAAAAACGCAGTCGCGAGCTACCGCTCGTTGTCCGTCCCCGGCGTCGTCTTGGCGATCTGCATGAGGAACTCCAGGTTGGTCTTGGACTTCTTCAGCCGATCCATCAGCAGGTCGATAGCCGACTGTGCGTCCAGCGCATGGAGCACCCGGCGCAGCTTGATCAGCACCGCGAGCTCGTCGGGCGCCAGCAGGATCTCCTCCTTGCGGGTACCGGACGGGTCGATGTCGACGGCCGGGAAGACCCGCTTATCGGCGATCTTGCGGTCCAGCTTGAGCTCGGCGTTGCCGGTGCCCTTGAACTCCTCGAAGATGACCGTGTCCATCGTGGAGCCGGTCTCGACCAGCGCCGTGGCGATGATCGTCAGGGACCCGCCGTTCTCGATGTTGCGGGCCGCGCCGAGGAACCGCTTGGGCGGGTAGAGCGCGGTGGAGTCGACGCCGCCGGACAGGATGCGCCCGCTGGCCGGTGCGGCCAGGTTGTAGGCGCGGCCCAGCCGGGTGATGGAGTCGAGCAGGACAACCACATCGTGGCCCATCTCGACCAGGCGCTTGGCCCGCTCGATGGACAGCTCCGCGATCTGCGTGTGCTCCTGCGGGCGGCGGTCGAATGTCGAGGCGATGACCTCGCCGCGCACCGAGCGCTGCATGTCGGTCACCTCTTCGGGCCGCTCGTCGACCAGCACCACCATCAGGTGGCACTCGGGGTTGTTCGTGGCGATCGCGTTGGCGATCGCCTGGAGGACGCTGGTCTTCCCGGCCTTCGGGGGCGAGACGATCAGCGCGCGCTGGCCCTTGCCGATCGGCATGATCAGGTCGATCACGCGTGTCGTCAGAATGTGCGGCTCGGTCTCGAGGCGCAGCCGCTCGTTCGGGTACAGCGGCGTCAGGCGGGTGAACTCGGGGCGGTTGCGCGCCAATTCCGGGTCCTGGCCGTTGACGGTGTCCAGGCGGACGAGCGGGTTGTACTTCTCGCGCCGATCCCCGTCGCGGGGGGCCTTGATGCCGCCGGTGACCGCATCGCCGCGGCGCAGGTCGTAGCGGCGGATGTAGGACGTGGCCACGAAGACGTCATCCGGGCCCGCGACATAGCCGCCGGTGCGGATGAACCACATGTTCTTGTCCTCGATCGCGTCGAGGATGCCGGACACCGGGACGACAACATCGTCGTCGGAGATCGTTGACTCCATGTCGCTGTTGGACGGGGTGCGCTCCAGGCCCGTCGACGGGCCGCGCTCGCGGGTCCGGCCGCGGCGATCGCGATAGCGGCGGCCACGGCGGCGGCCGCCATCCTCGTCATCGTCGTACGCGGCGCTTTGCGGTCCGTTGGCCGAGGCGCCCGCGGACTGGCCGTTCTGGCTCGCGCCGTTCGGGTTGGCGGCGCCCTGGCGGTCCGGGCGCTCGGCGCGATCCGGACGGTCCTGGCCGTTCAGGCGGTCGGACCGGTCCTGGCCGTTCACCCGGTCCTGGCGATCCTGGCCATTCGCGCGGTCTGCGCGGTCCTGGCGGTCCTGGCCATTCGCGCGGTCTGCACGGTCCGGGCGGTCGGCGCGGTCCGGGCGGTCTGCGCGGTCCGGGCGCTCGGCGCGGTCCGGGCGGTCTGCGCGATCCTGGCGCTCGGCGCGAGGCGCCTGGCCCTCGTTCTGACGGTCGGCCTGCCGGGCATTGCGCGAAGCGCGGTCGGGCCGGTCGCCCCGCTCAGTCCGGGACGGGCGGTCGTCGTTGTCGCTGTACGAGCTCGGCGCACTCTGCGATGTCGCGGTCTGGCCAGTGCCGTTATGGGCCGCGTTGTCCTGCGCCGCGCTGCTCGGGCCCGTGGGCTCGGGTGCGGACTGGACGTCGGGAGTGCGGGGCTCAGCAGTGCGGGGCTCACTGGTGCGGGGCTCACTGGTACGGGCCTCAGCGGCCGGGATCTCGGCCTGGGCCGGGGCTCCTGCGGGCCGGCTGGAACCGCGGCGGGTGCGCTGCGGACGCTCAGCCGCGTCCGGTGTGGATGTCGCGGACGCGGATGCCTCAGGGGCGGGCGCGGAGTCCGGGGCGGCGACGCGCGACGCAGCCGGCTCCTTGGCCGACGCGGGCGCGGACTGCGTCGCCGGGGCCTGGCGGTCCTGGATTGCGGCCACCAGGTCGCCCTTGCGCAGCTTGCCCGGCGCGATGCCCATGCTCGAGGCCAGGCTCTGCAGCTCGGGCAGGAGCATGGTCGAGAGGCCGGCTCCGCGGCGCTTGGCAGCCGTAGACGACGCGGCCGCAGCGGCGGCGGTGCGCGACTCGGGGGCGGCGTCGGGCAGGACCAGCTGGTCCTGGATGTCTGTCACGGGGATGTTGGATCCTTCCGAGGGGTCTGCGCGGGGAATGGCGCGCAGTGGTGTGCTGCCGCTCGGCGTGACCGGGTGGTCAGCGTCCGAGCGGGCACAGGCGGTGCAGCTGGCAGGCGAATCTGCACGTCGATGTGCACGGGCGTCGCGGCGGGGCGTCCGGTGGGGGAATCGCGGGCGCACGGGACGCGGGGCGTCGTGCGAACAGTGGATGCAGCTGCGGTCCGATGTTCCGGGTGAGCCGGTTGATCGAATGGAAATCCAGGATCAACCTGGTACATCCCGGTCTCGGTTGCCGCCATCAGCGAGGTCAGTGTGCTCCGAGGATTGTGCCCCGCATTCGACTAACCAATCGCGAGCTTAGACGCTGCGCCTAATAGTGGGCAACATGGCGGGCCGCGCGCCGGTTCGGCGTGTCGCGGCCGGACCGCGCGGGGCAGCTTCGCGGGTGCTCAACCGGCGATCACTCAGTCGAGGATGACGCGGGCGCCGGCCGCGTCGACGGCGAGGTCCTCGCTCTCCCAGCCCGCGGGCGTCCCCGCCAGCGCGGCTGCAGCCGTGGCGGGGTCGGGGGCGAGGGCCAGGACCGAGGGCCCGGCGCCGGAGATCATCGCCGCGATGCCCTGGGACCGCAGGGCCGCGACGAGGCCGGCCGATTCCGGCATAGCCGAGGCGCGATACGGCTGATGCAGTCGGTCGTCGGTGGCGGTCAGCAGCGCCCCGGGGTTGCCGGTCAGCGCGGCGACCAGCAGCGCCGCCCGCGAGGTGTTGAACACCGCATCGGCGTACGGGACGGTGGCCGGGAGCAGGCCGCGCACGGCCTTCGTCGAGGACGTGGTCTGCGGGATGAACGCCAGCACGCGGATCGACGGGTCCGGCGCGAGGCGGACCGCATGGGCGGCGCCCTCGTCGGTCCAGGCGATCGTCATGCCCCCGAGCAGGCAGGCCGCGACGTTGTCCGGGTGCCCTTCGAGCTCGTTCGCCAAGGGCAGCAGCGCTGAGTCAGGCAGCAGGTCCTCCCCGCCCAGCACCAGCGCGCGGGCCAGCAGGATGCCGGCGCAGATGGCGGCCGACGACGACCCGAGGCCGCGCCCGTGCGGGATCCGGTTCGCGCAGACCAGGTCGATGCCGCGAGGCTGGCCCCCCAGGACGTCGAAGGCGGCGCGCATCGAGCGCACGATCAGGTGATCCTCGCCGAGCGGGACATCGCCCGCGCCCTCGCCGGCCACGTCGACCTGCGCGCCGTCCTCGCCGATCCGGGCGATCACATCGTCGTAGCGGCCCAGCGCCAGCCCGAACGAGTCGAATCCGGGGCCGAGATTCGCACTGGTCGCCGGTACACGGACGTGGGCCGGGGCTCCGCGGAACGCCGGGCGGGGGCCAGTGGGACGGGCGGTGCGAGCAGTGCGAGCGGGCTTGGCCGGCACGCTCACGCCAGACCGAGCGCCGCTGCCGCCGCGAGCGCATCGACGGGGACGGTGATCGGGGCCGGCGCGCCGGCGATGGCCCAGTCGGGGTCCTTGAGGCCATTGCCGGTGACTGTGCAGACGACGGTGGACCCAGCGGGGAGGCGCCCGTCGGCGTGGGTCTTGAGCAGCCCGGCGATGCTGGCCGCCGAGGCCGGCTCGACGAACACGGCCTCGGTGCGGGCGACCAGGCGGTAGGCCTCGAGGATCTGCTTGTCGGTGACGGAGTCGATGAGCCCGCCGGAGTCGTCGCGCGCGGCCTCGGCGTACTTCCACGAGGCCGGGTTGCCGATCCGGATGGCCGTGGCGATGGTCATCGGCTTGAGCACAGGCGCGCCGTTGACGATCGGCGCGGAGCCGGCGGCCTGGAACCCGAACATCTTGGGCGTCGAGGTGACAATGCCGTCGGCGGCGTACTCGCGGTAGCCCTTCCAGTACGCCGTGATGTTGCCGGCGTTGCCGACGGGGATGAGGTGGACGTCGGGGGCGCGGCCCAGTGCGTCGCAGATCTCGAAGGCGGCGGTCTTCTGGCCCTCGATCCGGTCCGGATTAACCGAATTCACTAGGGCGACCGGGTAATCGATAGCCAGCTTCTGAGCCAACTCGAGGCAGTCGTCGAAGTTGCCGTCGACCTGCAGCAGGCGCGCGCCGTGCACCAGCGCCTGCGCGAGCTTGCCCAGCGCGATCTTCCCCGACGGCACGAGCACCGCGCAGGTCAGCCCGGCGCGCACGGCGTAGGCCGCGGCCGATGCCGAGGTGTTGCCGGTGGAGGCGCAGATGACGGCCTGAGCGCCCTCGCCGACGGCCTTGGAGATGGCCATGGTCATGCCGCGGTCCTTGAACGAGCCGGTCGGATTGGCGCCCTCGACCTTCAGGTACACCTCGCAGCCGGTCCGCTTGGACAGCCCAGGGGCGTACATCAGCGGGGTGTTGCCCTCGAACAGCGTGACGACGGGGGCGTCGGCGGCGATCGGCAGGCGATCGCGGTACGCCTCGATCAGCCCGGGCCACTTGGGCGCGTAGGCGGTGGCGGTCATCGTCGCTCCCAGTGATCGGTGTAGGTCGGATCGAGTGTGCCGCACATCAGTCCGACGTCAGCCCCTCGACGCGCATGACGCTGGCGACGCGGCGCACGATGTCCATCTCGCCGAGGCGGCGGACGGTGGCCGAGAGCGCGGAATCCGGAGCGGTGTGCGTGACCAGGACCAGGGTCGCGTCGTCGCCGCGGCCCTCCTGGCGGACAGTCTGGATGCTGACCTGCTCGTCGGCGAACGCCCCGGCGACGGCGGCCAGGACGCCCGGGCGATCGGCGACATCGAGGGCCACGTGGTAGCGGGTGGGCACCTCGCCCATCGGCAGGATGCGGAGCGCGGCGTAGGAGCTCTCCCCCGCGCCGTGCGACCCGCGCACCCGGTTCCGGGCGACGGCGACAAGGTCGCCCAGGATCGCGCTGGCGGTCGGGGAGCCGCCGGCCCCGCGGCCGTAGAACATCAGCGATCCGGCGGCGGCGGCCTCGACGAATACCGCGTTGAAGGCATCGCCGACACCGGCCAGCGGGTGGGCGCGCGGGATCATCGCCGGGTGCACGCGGACGGCGACGGCCTCCTGGCCCTCGGCATTGATAGTGCGCTCACATATAGCCAGCAGCTTTACCGTGCAGTTGAGGGCCTTTGCGCTGGCGATGTCCGACGCGGTGATCTCGGAGATGCCCTGGCGGTACACGTCCTTTGCGGTGACCCGGGTGTGGAACGCGAGGCCGGCAAGGATAGCTGCCTTAGCGGCGGCGTCGAAGCCGTCGACATCGGCGGTGGGATCGGCCTCGGCGTAGCCCAGCGCGGTGGCCTCGGCGAGGGCCTCGCTGAAGCCCGCGCCGGTGGCGTCCATGCGGGACAGGATGAAGTTGGTGGTGCCGTTGACGATGCCCAGCACCCGGGTGATGCGGTCCCCGGCCAGCGATTCGCGCAGCGGGCGCAGCAGCGGGATGGCCCCGGCGACCGCAGCCTCGTAGTACAGGTCGACGCCGGCGGCGGTGGCGGCGTCGTGCAGCTGCGCGCCATCCTCGGCCAGCAGGGCCTGGTTGGCGCTGACGACGCTCTTGCCCGACTTCAGCGCGGTGAGCAGCAGCGTGCGCACCGGCTCGATCCCGCCGATAACCTCGATGACGACGTCGATGTCGTCCCGCTCGACCAGCGCGGCGGCATCGGTGGTGAGCAGGTGGGCCGGCACATCGGGGTGGCGGTTCGGGCGACGGACGGCGACGCCCGCGAGCTCCAGCGGCCGGCCCACGCGCGCGGCGAGGTCGGTGGCCTGCTCGCGCAGCAGCCGGACGACCTCGGTGCCGACCACGCCGCAACCCAGGAGGGCGATGCGCAGCGGCGGCTTATCCAGAGACTCCGCAGCCGCGGTCTGGGCGCTCATGTGCGCACACTCATCTCGGTAAGCCCCATATCCAGTCGCAGCAGGTCGTCCTCGGTCTCCCGGCGGACAAGCACGGTCGAGATGCCGTCGCGCACGCCGACGACCGGCGGGCGGGGCACGTGGTTGTAGTTGCTGGCCATGCTGTGGCAGTAGGCGCCGGTGGCCGCGACGGCGAGCAGGTCCCCCGGCGTCAGATCCGACGGCAGCCAGACGTCGCGCACGACGATGTCGCCGCTCTCGCAGTGCTTGCCCACCACCCGGGACAGCATCGGCGGCGCGGTGGAGTCGCGGTTGGCCAGCACGCACGTGTACGACGCGTCGTAGAGCGCGGTGCGGATGTTGTCGCTCATCCCGCCGTCGACGGAGACGAACGCGCGCTGCGCTCCCCCGCCGAGCTCGACGGCCTTGATCGTGCCGACCTCGTACACGGTGATCGCGCTCGGGCCCACGATGGCGCGCCCGGGCTCGACCGACAGCCGCGGCGCCCGCAGGCCGAGGGCCGCGCACTCGCGCTCCACGATGGCGCGCAGGGCGCCGGCGATGTCCTTGGGCGCCTGCGGGGCATCCCCGGCCACGTAGGCGATGCCCAGGCCGCCGCCCAGGTCGATCTCGGCCAATTCGAGGCCGAGCTCGTCGCGGATGCGCCCGAGCAGGCCCACGACCCGCTCGGCGGCGACGCCGAAGCCGGACATGTCGAAGATCTGCGAGCCGATGTGGGAGTGCAGCCCGACGAGCTCCAGCGAGGGGAGGGCGGCGATCGCGGTCGCGGCATCCATCGCGGCGCCGCCGGCGAGGGAGAAGCCGAACTTCTGGTCCTCGTGCGCGGTGGCGATGAATTCGTGGGTGTGGGCCTCAACGCCGACGGTGACGCGGACGAGGACGGGCTGGCGCACGCCGGCCGCGGCGGCGATGGCCGACAGCCGGTCGATCTCGGCGAAGGAGTCCACGACGATGCGCCCGACCCCGGCGTCAACGGCGCGGGTCAGCTCGGAGACCGACTTGTTGTTGCCGTGCATGGCGATCCGCGCGGGCGGGAAGCCGGCCCGCAGCGCCACGGCGAGCTCGCCGCCGGTGCACACGTCCAGGCCCAGGCCGTCCTGCTCGAGCCAGCGGGCGACGGCGCTGCAGAGGAACGCCTTGCCCGCGTAGAACACATCCGCGCCGGCGAACGCCTCGACGAACCCGGCCGCGCGCTGGCGCATATCGGCCTCGTCGAGGAACAGCGCCGGGGTCTGGTGGTCGGCCACGAGGTCGAGCACCGAGCGCCCGCCGAGGGCGAGCACGCCGCCGACCCGCTGGGCCGTCGCCGGCCAGATCGCGGGATCGAGGCGGCCGAGGTCGGCGTCTGGGCCGGTCGACTGGCGGGACTCGGGCAGCACGTCGGCGTGCCGCGGGCCCGCGGGGTGCGCGGATCGGGACATCGCCGCTACATCCGCTCCGGCGCGGAAACACCGAGCAGATCGAGCCCGTTGGCCAGCACGACCCGGGTCGCCTCGACCAGCCAGAGCCGCGCGTCGGTGGTGGCGTCGGCCGGATCGTCGCCCATCGGCAGAACCCGGCAGGCGTCGTAGAACCGGTGGTACGTACCGGCGAGGCTTTCGAGATAGCGGGCTATGCGATGCGGCTCGCGCAGCTCGGCGGCGCTGGCGATGATGCCGGGGAACTCCCCCAGCTCGCCCAGCAGCGCGACCTCCCGCTCGTGGCTCAGCAGCGCGAGGTCCGGCGCGTCGCCGCGCACGATGCCCAGCTCGGCGGCATTGCGCTGCAGCGACGACAGGCGGGCGTGCGCGTACTGCACGTAATGAACGGGGTTCTCGTTGCTGCGCTTGGTGACCTCGTCGACATCGATAGTCACCGGGGTATCGGTGGACCAGCGAGCGAGGGTGTACCGGGCGGCGTCGACGCCGACGAGCTCGATCAGCTCGTCGAGGGTGACGATCGTGCCGGCCCGCTTCGATAGCTTCAGCTCCTCGCCGCCGCGCAGCAGCTTGACGACCTGGCCGATGAGGATCTCGATGTTCTGCTCCGGATCGTCCCCGGCGCAGGCGACCATGGCCTTCATCCGCCCGACGTAGCCGTGGTGATCCGGGCCCAGCATCAGGACGGCGCGGTCGAACCCGCGGCCCCGCTTGTCCAGGTAGTAGGCGCAGTCGGCGGCGAAGTAGGTGGTGTCGCCGTCGCTCTTGATCAGCGGGCGGTCCTTGTCGTCGCCGAAGTCGGTGGTGCGCAGCCAGACTGCGCCGTCGGCCTCGTAGACGTGGCCCTGCTGGCGCAGGGTGTCCAGGGCCTTATCGATTGCGCCGGACTCGTGCAGGGACAGCTCGGAGAACCAGACGTCGAAGTGGACGCGGAACGTCTCGAGCGAGGCCTGGATCTCGGCCAGCATCGCGAGGTACCCGCGCTTGCGGAACGAGTTGATGTTGTCGGCGCGGTCGCCGACAGTCAGGTCCGGGTCGATCGCCAGCAGCTGCGCGGCCAGCTCGGGGATGTAGGCCCCGTGGTAGCCGTCCTCCGGGATCGGCTCGCCGACGGCCGCCGCGTAGAGCGACCGGCCGAACTTCTCCAGCTGGGATCCGGCGTCGTTGATGTAGTGCTCGGCCGTGACCTCGGCGCCGGCGGCCACGAGGATCCGGTGCAGCGAGTCCCCAACCGCGGCCCAGCGGGCGTGCGCGAGGTGGACCGGACCGGTCGGGTTGGCCGAGACGA
>JAOPVO010000246.1 GCA_025966155.1 Pseudonocardiales bacterium | reverse complement strand
TCGACAACCGAGCACGTGGCGGTGATGCGCTACTGCAACGGCCTGGACGAGGATGGCCGGCAGACCTACAACGTCATCGATGTGGCCCGCGGGCCCGGCGCCCCGCCGCGCGATGCCGCCGCCGTGCGCAACACCTACATCAGCAGCTCCTGCGGGATCTGCGGCACCGCCTCCATCGACGCCGTGCGCAAGTCCGCGCAGTTCGACCTGGCCGCTGACGCCTCGACCATCGCGCTGTCGACGCTGCTGAGCCTGCCTGATGCGCTGCGCACCGGGCAGAGGGTCTTCGAGCGGACTGGCGGGGTGCATGCCGCGGGCCTGTTCGCCCTCGACGGGACGCTGCTGTGCCTGCGCGAGGACGTGGGGCGGCACAACGCCGTGGACAAGATAGTCGGCTGGGCGCTGCGCGAGGGCCGCCTGCCGCTGCGCGAGACGGTGCTCCAGGTGTCGGGCCGGGCGTCGTTCGAGCTGGTGCAGAAGGCGCAGCTGGCCGGCATCGGGATCCTGGCTGCGGTCAGCGCGCCGTCATCCCTTGCCGCCGACCTGGCCGAATCCGGCGGGCTGACGCTCGTCGGATTCAGCCGGTCGACCGGCCTCAATATCTACTCGCACGCCCACCGCGTCCGGCTGTGAAACCCGAACTTTTGGCAATGGCTGGTCGCCAGGCGACCGGATCCGGCCAGTAGTTCGGCCTCAGGCGGTCGTCGGGTACCGGGAGTACGTCGGGAAGTTGCCGAAGAGCTGGCCCGGGCCCTGGGTGACGGCCTCGACGAGCAGATCGCCGCCCACGAACGCGCCCTTCCACGAGGCCCCGCGGCCGCCGAAGAACTCGGCCTTGTCCCCGCGCGAACGGGGCCGATTGACCCCGACCTTGAATGCCTGCAGATCCTCGGCGATGCGGGATCCGAAGTCCGCGTCATCGGTCGCGATCGAGGCGACGAGACTGCCGTTGGAGGCATTCATCGCCGCCAGCAGCTCGGACTCGGTATCGACGATGACGACAGAGTCCAGCGGGCCGAACGGCTCGGAGTGGTGCAGCGTCCAGTTGTTCGGGGGGTTCAGCACGGCCGACGGTGCGGCATAGGCATCAATGTTCATGCCGTCCAGGTAGCGCCCGGCCTCGCGGTCGCCGACGACCAGCGGGATCCCGCCGCCGGCGACGGCATCGGCGAACCGGGCGCGCAGGTCCGCGGCCTTCGTCGCGTGGATGACCGGGCCGAAGTCGAGCTCCGGCAGAGCGTCATCGGGCGACTCGACGGCTAGCGGGTGCCCGAAGCGGACGCCGTTGATGACCGGCAGGTACATCTCCAGGAACGCCGGGAACAGCGAGCGCTGCACCACGTAGCGCGGGTAGGCGGTGCAGCGCTGCTTGGCGTACTCGAAGCCCTTGCGCAGGTGGGCGGCGAGGTCGTCCCACTGGCTGTAGTTCCAGATGCCCCAGGTGTTGAGGCCCTCCTGCTCGAGGAGGTGGCGCTTGCCTGTGTCAGCGAGGGTGGTGGCGGCCTTCCGGCCGTTGGAGCGGCCGCCGACGAACGCGAGCGCGCCGATTCCGGGCCCGCTGATGAGGGCGTCGCCCAGCAGGCCCCCGCTGCCGGACACGAGGGTCACCGGCAGTCCCTCGCGGCGCATCAGCGCATGGGCGAGGGTGAGGGTGTGGAATCCGCCCTGTGACGGGGTCTTGGCCACGACGGCGTTGCCGGCCAGCAGCTGGACCAGCTCGGCGTGCACCTGCACCGACATGGGGTAGTTCCAGGAGGCGATGTTGCTGACGGGGCCATCGAGCGGGCCGCGGCCGGCGAGCTGGCGGTCGATCTCGTCGATGTACCAGCGCACGCCCTCGAGGGCGCGGTCGACATCGGCGCAGGCGAGGCGCCAAGGCTTGCCGATCTCCCAGACCAGCAGCAGGGCCAGGGTGTCGCGGTGCTCGGCCATGGCGTCGACGGCAGCCAGGACGCGGGCCTTGCGCTCCTCGAGATCGACGGCGGCCCACTTCCAGTGCTCGCCCACGGCGTGATCGACGGCGCGCACGGCCTCGTCATGATCGATATAGGGCGCGCCCGGGATCGGCGACCCGTCCACGGGCGTGACGTGCCGGGTAGGGATGCCGGAACGCTGCCACCGTCCCTCATGCAGGTTGAGGATGCGGTCGGCCTCGAATGCCTCGGGCGCGATCGCCAAGGCGCGGGCATAGACCTCGGACCACGATGTGCCCGGCTTCACCATGAGCGTCATGGGCACACAGTCCGCGATTTCTGCAGCCTCGGCAACGTTCAGGGCCGGCAGGAATCGGCATTTCCTCCCGCGCCGCACAGTCGCGATCAATCACCGTCACCGCCCGGTGTACGAACAGACGATGATCTCCCGCAACTGGCTGTCCATCCGCTCCGAGAATTCGGTGCTGTCGATCGGCTCGTCCGCCAGCGTCGGATCGATCCTGTCCGTGGCGTCCGACCGATCGATCATGTTCTGGGCCCGCAGCCGCTCGATGCTCGGCGCCGTGCCGGTATCCGCTTCGCGGCAGTCTCGAATGCGCCGGCGAAGCGCCTGACTTCGCACTTCGCGCGCATTCCGTCTAGGCGAGGCGCTCGGCCGTGGACCGCGCTTCGGCCGCCCAGTGCGCGAGCGCGCCCGTTCCGACCGGCCGGCTGACCGATACGTCGACTGCGCCGCTGCGCCCATCGGCGCTGATGCGCACGTCACACGCGTAGAGGGCGACTGCATTGGCCGCCGCAACCGCCTCGGCCGCCGCGCAACTCGATCCATCGACGCCGATGCGCTGGGCAGCGGCCAGCGCGGCGAGGTCGGCGGCCGCCTGGGCCGAGTGCCGGGCGCAGATGGCGGAGCCGAGCATGAGCATGGCGCACACTGCCGACACCACGACCATCGCGACGCCGAGCACCAGCACCGTCGCGGAGCCGGCGTCCCCGCCCGGTGCTGCCGGCCGCCGCGTCACGGCGGAGCCCCGTCATCGGACCCGTTCGCGGCGCCGTCCGCAGGCGCTGCCTCGGGCTCGACCGCTGCCGTCGACGATGCACTGACCGTGATGTCCGGCAGCGCGCCGGCCAGCGGCGCGATGGCTGTCACTGTCACGGTCACGAAGCCGCCGGCTCGAGAGACTGCGACCGTGGCGCCCGGCACGAGGCGAAGCGCGGCGGCCTGGCCATCGGCGTCGCTCCCCCGCGCTGCGGCCAGGGCGCCGTCGCGCGCCGCGTCGACGCAGGCCAGCCGCGCCCGGGCGGCATCGATAGCCGTCAATGCGAATGCCAGCAGCAGGAGGATCACCGGGATCGACGCGGCCAGCTCCACGGTGACCATGCCGCGTTCGCCCCTCAACCGCCGCAGCGGCGACGCCAGCATCAGAGCTGGGCGTTGAGCGCGGTCTGGATAATCGATGAGAGGCCGTCCTGCACCGCTCCGCTCTGCACCACCTTGAACAGCACGGCCGCGAACGCGGCCGCCGCAATCGTGCCGACGGCGTACTCGGCAGTGGTCATCCCGTCGTCAGTGCTGAGCGCGCGAACGAGTCGCTGGAATCGGGTCATGCCCGCAGTCAAGCTGCAGACGATCCGTCGAAGTCCGCAGTTGGGCGCACTGTGGACAACGCCACGCCTGTGGATGAGGTCCCACGCTGGCGAGGGAGTGGTTAGGGGATGCCTGCAAGGATCGGATCCGTGGACGCACATGATGGAGCCGGTCCGTTGGTGACCCTGGCCGACGACCGCGTGATCTTGCGGCCTTGGCATCGCGATGATGCGCAGTTCATGGCGCTGGCAAGCGCCGACGATGAGATCCGGCGCTATAACGGGCCTCACGACCGGCAAGGCAACCCAGCTCCCGCGATGTCGATCGACGATGCCGTGCAGGCTATCGACCGGTTCGCGATGAACTGGCAGTCGTTCGAGGCGACGGGCATTCCCGCCGGCGTGGCGTTCGTCATCGCCGACGCAGCATCCGGGGAGCTGGTTGGGTGCTGCGGCGTCGATGACTGGACCGGGGACGACGTGGCGCAGTTCGGCTACTGGATCGCGGCACCGGCCAGAGGCCAGGGGCACGCGAGTCGGGCGGCCATCCTGCTGACTCGCTGGCTGTTCGGGCTCGGCGCGGCGCGGGTCTTCCTGACGATCGTCGCTGGGAATCACGGCTCGGCCGCAGTGGCGCGTCGGGCAGGATTCGAGCACGAGGGAACCATGCGCGACCACGGCATCTGGCTGGGCCAGCGCTGCGACGTCATGGTGTTCGCAGCTCTCGCGAAGGAGTGGGCGCCTCGAAGAGAGCAAACCCAGTAGCGTAAATCAGGATACGGACAATTCAACAGCGCGCTATGCGCTTCGGATGGGACCTCTAGGAGTAGTCTGCTGGCCGCTCCTCGGGTCAGGAGATGAGGCCGCTGCGGACGGCGATGATGGCGATGTCGTCCTCAGGTTGGTCGGTAGCTGCATGGGCGATGATGGCGTCGCACAGTTCGTCGACGGGGAAATCGGACAAGGGGATCAGGTCGGCGCGCAGGCGGTCGAGGCTGAGGTCGTATCCGGTGGTGCGGCGCTCGAATAGCCCGTCGGTCATGAGCAGCAGCGTCGTGCCGGGTGCCAGCGTGGCGCTCTGCTGGGTGCGGTCGGCGGGGAAACCGGTCCCCAGCAGGAGACCGGGGGTGGTGTCCAGCTCGGTGACCCGACCGCCGCGGTAGATCAGCAGGGGGGCGGGGTGGCCGGCGGAGGACCAGGTGATGTCCAGGCTCGAGCCGTCAGTAGCGGGGGCCCCGACGCGCACGATCAGAGCGGTGCACAGGCCCTGTATGCCCAACCCGTGCAGGGCGGCATCGACACGGGTCAGCAGATCGGCCGGCTCGGCGTTGCGGTCGTGGCCGATGCTGCGGGTCATGGTGCGGATCTGCCCCATGATCGTGACTGCGCGAAGGTCGTGACCCACCACCTCGCCGATCACCAGGGTGACGGAGCCGTCAGGCAGCCGGAAGGCGTCGTACCAGTCGCCGCCGACTTTGGTGTCGGTGGCGGCGGGCAGGTAGCGGAACGCCAAGTCGAGCCCCGGCACGGAGGGCGGCTCGCTGAGCATGCTGCGCTGCAGGACCTCGGCTATGCGCTGCTGGCGGCTGTAAAGGCGGGCGTTGTCCATCGACAGCCCCGCCCGGCGCGCCATCAGCTTGGCAATGTCGAGTTCCGCGGCGGTATGGGCGCCGCGCCCGGCGCCGTTGATCAACGCGATCGCGCCGAAGGAGCCGCCCCGCCCGCGCAGCGGATACACCGCGCCCGCAACGGGCCCGAGCAGGGCGCGGGCATCGGGGTCGGGCACCAGGCTGGCCAGAGCCTCGACGTCGGCGGCGGTGATGACCAGCGGCTGGGCGGTGTTCACCACGGTGGCCATCGGCGAGCCCGGGGCCATCGTGAGGCGGGCATGGGAGGTGATCACGGGCAGCAGGCCGGGGTCGCGGTGGGCGGCGCCGATGTCCCGGCGGTCCCCGGTGATGTCGTCGACGACGCTGATGACGCACCAGTCCGCGAGCTGGGGGACGACATGCGCCGCCAGCAGGCCGACGGCCAGCTCCGCGTCCACACTGGTCGACAGCACCTCGCTCGCCTCGGCCAGCAGCGTCAGGAGCCGCAGCTGCTCGTACGCGGACCCCGCGATGCCGGACCTCTGCTCCGGCGCTCCCGGGAAGGCTGCGGCGGGCGTGATCGGGAGGGGCTCCGCCGCGGTGCCGCTGGTCGGCGCCGGTGTCATCTGCGCCCGCCCTCCGGCAGTAGTGAGGCCACGCGGCAACCCGCTCTCTGGGAAGTGCACTACGAAACGGGGTGGACTGCGCCGAGGCCCGGCCAGGCGGCTAAGCCCGCGCCTGCTGCAGGACGGCCCGTGCCCCGTGTCCGAGCTGCTGACCGAGTTGGGTATCGAAGCAAGCAGCCTCTCCCAGCAACTGGGGGTTCTGCGGCGCGCGGGCATCGTGATCTCGACCCGCCACGGCACATCTGTCACCTATGAGCTCGCCGCCGCATTCCTTTGGATCCCTCGCATCCCGATTCACTCATCGGCGCCGGCGCCGAACAGATGGCCCATCCCGGTGACGCCAAGTATCCGCAGCACTGCCCGGCTCGGGTTTGCGACGGTCAAGTCGGCGCCTGCGGCGATGCACAGATGGCGTGCGGCCACCATCGCGCCCAGGCCCGTGGAGCTGATGAACTCCACCGCTGACATATCCAAAGTTACCCATGGGGGCCGAAGCGCAAGGGCCGCCGATACCTGATCAACGATGGTGGACGCATTCGCGTTGTCGATCTCACCCGCGAGGCGTATCGCGGTGCCTGGCGCTTCATTGAGGTCGGTCATTGCCGCCGCCGATGGTCATTGATCCATGGCGATCGCGGCGTCTTCTCGGAGCGACCAGAAACGGTGAATCTACCGTGCTCGCAAGGGGATCCACAAGCAGCTCGCGTGCGGATGACCGGCGCCGGCGAGTCGTCTCGGCTCCGTCGGGGATCACCGGATCATCGTCCCCGGGATCAGCAGGATGTTGGGCGACCGCTGGAGGAGGCAGGGCCCCTCCGGGTGACGGTGAGGACGGCGGCCTTGAGAAGGTCCCGTCCGTGCAGGCTGTTGCCAGTCATGGAGTTGCGCCTCTCGTCGTCAGTGCGTGTGAGCACGACCCGCCACTGTTCCTCAGTTTGTGCTGAGCGCGCTATGCATCGGCCCAATTGCACGCGCAGCGCCCGATTTTTACTAAGAAGTTCCTGTGTCTAACGAGCCCGGGTTGGTCGTGTCACGTTCCGTCACTTCGTCTCAAGATGGTAACGGCGCTGTGATCCGCGCAACTTCGGTGCTTACTCTTGGCCCGCTGCGCGAGCCTCGCCTGGGATCGGAAT
>JAOPVO010000235.1 GCA_025966155.1 Pseudonocardiales bacterium | reverse complement strand
GCGGATCTTCCTCTTGCACCCCGGCGGGGCAATCCATCCCAAGCCTCGCGAGTGTGCCGCTTCCCGCGGGGACGGGAGCCACTGTGAGCCTCGCGGCCGTGCGGCCAGGTGCGGTGCCGGTAGTGCTCCAGCCGTGGTGCGGAACTCGCGACTCGATTATCTCTCGAGCTGACGCTTCCTGCCTCGACGACCCATTGCGACACTCTCCCGCACGGATCCGATGTTGCGACGAACCCTAGAACCCAAGCGGCACCAGGGCATTCTTTATCAGTCAGCAGCGACATCCTGGCGGTCAACGAACGTCGTGCTGGCCTTCGTAGGTGGAGCAGCCGTGGCGGCAGCCCGGAGTGGCAGCCTGGCAATGTCGCCACCCGCCCCCCGATCAGGCGCCCGTGCAGGATTCGTCAAGCTCTCCGCCAGGACGAGTCGCTGCCGCGGCCAATCAGCTGCGCACTTCCGTGCGACAACAGTGGGGCATCACTAACCTAGGCAGCGGGCTGCGCACTGCAAGCCGGCCCCGTTCGTCCGCGTGGAGCCGCTGCTGAGCGCCTGAACGCTTCAGACGGAAGTCGTCACGTACAAGAGTCGGGCGCGACGGGTGGCATCCGCGCGACCCAACGGGCGACAGAGCGGTCGATAACGCTCTCAGTGCCCTGTGGCCCTGACGTCTGGCATCATGCGGTCGATGCGGCTCGGGATCGTGTCGGACATCCACTGCAATCACGCGGGCTTGGCGGCGGCGCTGGACGCGATGGGCGACATCGACGAATTGCTCTGCCTCGGCGATAGCATCTTCCAGGATGAGTTCTCCAACGAGGTCGTCGGAATGCTGCGCGATCGCGGCGCGCACATCGTCCAGGGCAACCACGAGGAGATCTTCTTCTCCGCCGCAGGCGCCCCCGCCCGAGCCGACCAGCGCATCGACGCCGGCCTGCTCGCGTTCCTCGCCAGCCAGCCAGCGCGACGGATCCTCACCCTGGACCGCCTCCGAATTCTCATGGTGCACTCCACACCGTGGGAGCCGCGGGGCGCTTATGTCTATCCGCACAGCAAGCAACTCGCTCGATTCGGCGAGGTCGACGCCGATGTGGTCCTCTACGGCCACACCCACACCCAGCTGGTCCGGCGGGTCGGGACGGTTCTCGTCATCAATCCCGGATCAGCTGGCAACGCGCAGGACCCCGGCAACGGCAGGCGTCTGAGCTGCGCCGTTCTTGATACCTCGGACCGCTCGACGCAGATTCTGGACTTCCCCGATCCGGCGCGGTCCGGGCGCAAGTAACCGGCGCAACCGCTATCGCTCGCATTGCATAGCTAACTTTTTTCATTCGGCCGGACCTGGCTGTGGGCGATGTTTTCGTTGCGGCACAATGACGGTGTGCACCCGCTGCCCGTCACGCCCGCTCAGCGCGACCGCGTGTCCCGCATAGTGGCGATCGCCAACGACATGTTGTCAACAGGCGGCGAGGCGGCGCTTCAGATGAAGGCGCTGGCCGCGCGTGCGGATGTGTCGCTGGCGACGCTGTACAGGTACTTCCCCTCGAAGGACCTGCTGCTGGTGGCACTCGGCGTGTACCGGTACGAATCGGCGCTCGCGCGCATCGGCGCCGGCATGCGCACCCAGGGCGCGACGCCGGGCGAGCGGCTGGCCAGCCTGCTGCTGCGCGAGTTCGGTGTGGCACGGCGGGAGCCTGCGGTCGCAGCGGCGCTCACCAGGGTCGGCATTCACGGCGACCCGGAGCTGCGGGGGGCTATGCAGGCTATGCAGCGTCTCCACTTGGAGATGGCGACGCTGGCCGCCGTCGGCGACGGCCCGGCCCTCACTGCGGAAGCGGCGGCGCTGATCCCCCTGGCGCTGTCCGCGTTCTCCGACGGAGCGCGGGCCTGGCTCAGCGGGACCCGATCGGCCGAGACAGTGCGGCTGGAGGTGGCCCGGGCGGCGCTTCTGCTCGATCTGCCGGCCGCTGAGGCTGCCGCGATCGACTCGGCGGCGCGGCGCGCTGCTGGCTCGGTGTAGCCGGACTGCTCATCCGCTTCCGAGCGCAGAGGCGGAGGCGCCGACATGGACTGATCTCGTCCGTGCCGACGCCCCCGTTCCGCGTGTGCGGGGAGCTAGCTGCCGCGCTCCCATTGCACGAGGGTGTGCGGTATCGCGTTGTCCGGGTGGTGCTCGAAGACCGCGTGCACCGGGGTGCCGATGACGACCTCCTGATGCTCGTCGCCGAGCAGGTTGCCCAGCATGCGAACGTTGCCGTAGTCGGGTAGCTCCACCAGGACCGCGAGGTACGGGCCGCGGTCCGCGAGGGCGGGGTGCACGGGGTGCCAGGCACGGGTCCAGCTGTAGATGATCCCCTTGCCCTCGATGGGAGCCCAGTTCATGTTGAAGGAGCGGCATTCGTGGCACATCCACTCCGGGCCCCATTGCCAGGCGTTGCAGTCGCCGCACCGCTGGATGTTCAGCTGCTCCTGCTTGACGCCTTCCCAGTAGGGCCTCTGCAGCTCGTCGCCCTCCCACGTCGGCACGGGCAGGCCCTCGGGGAGGTAGAACGCGGTCACAGGCTGGCCTCCGAGCCGTAGATGGAGTTGCTGACTGGGCTGACCATCGGCCCGGAGATGACCATGGACACGTTGACGTCCTTCACCTGATTGGGCGAGTCGCCGCGTATCTGGTGGACCGCCTCGGTGATGAGCTCGAGCCCGTGCATGTAGCACTCGGCTAGGTTGCCGCCGCTGGTGTTCAGCGGAAGCTTCCCGCCATCGGCCTTGAGGTTGTCCAGCACCAGGAACTCGTCGGCTTCCTCGGCCTCGACGAAGCCGTGCTCGACGAGGCTCATCAGGACGCCACCGGTGAAGTTCTCATAGGACTGCAGGACGTCGACGTCCTTGGGCCCGACTTTGGCCATGTCGTAAAGGTTGCGCGACACCGAGGTGAAATGCGAGCTGGCGAAGTGCGCGCCGTTGTAGGCGCCGCGCCCGGTCCCGCCGTCGGAGCCGAGGGCAGCGCCGAGGACGTACGCCGGCTTGTGCTTCATGTCCTTGGCCCGCTCGGCCGATACGAGGATCACGGCAGCGGCGCCGTCGTTCTCCATACAGCAGTCGTAGAGGTGGAACGGCTCGCTGATCCATCGGGAGTTGTCGTACTTCTCCTCTGTCAGCGGCCGGCCCCGCATGATCGCCCGCGGGTTGTTCTGCGCGTGGTAGTACGAGGCCATCGCGATCCCGCGCAGCGCGGTCTGGTGGATGCCGTGCTCGTGCATGAACCGCATCGCCTTCAACGAGTACTGCTGCGCCGGGGACATGATGCCGTAGGGGATGTTGAATGCCGGATCCCCCGCGATCGCCGGGATTTTCGGTCCTTGGCCGAACCGCGCGAACTGCCCCTGCGCCAGCGAGCGGTACACGACGACGGTGTCGGCGATGCCGGCATTGATCGCCGCCGAGGCATTCGCGATCGCGCCCGACCCGCCGCCGCCGCCGCCGCCCCACTGCATATTGGAGAAGCGAAGCTCCTTCGTGCCCAACGCAGCGGCCAGCCGGGTCGGGTTGTTGCGGTCGTCGCTGTACGAGGCGAACCCGTCAACCTCGGCCGGGTCGATCCCCGCGTCGTCGCACGCGGCGAGAATCGCCTTGAGTGCGAGGACAATCTCCGGGTCGGGGGCCTGGCCGTGCTTGTAGTACGGGGTCTCGCCGATACCGGCGACCGCGACCTTGCCGCGTAGGGACCGTTCTGCCATGAGTGCTCCTCGTCATTGAGATTCAGCAGGGTGGACATGTGCGCGCACAGGCCCACGACTAGAACGTATTCTGGAACTTAGCGGCGGGATTCCACTGGCACAAGACCGTCGGCGATTTCGCCCGTGGGCGGGCCGGCGCACGGCCGGCCGACCGCGGATCGAAAGCTGTGAGCCGCGGAATCTCTGCGTTTCTCAGACATACGCCGACGGTGAGCCGTAGGCATCCGAAGCATGCTATCTGTCACCCGCCCCCAGCAACCAGGCCATTGGTGAGATTGCCGTGCGCGTAAACTCGCCGGACTGCTGGTCGCCCTGCCGCGCTCATTCCCGGGTCGCAGCCAGGCCGACCTCGCCGCGATGAACGCAGCCCTGCGCATACGGACGGCAGTACCTACTTCAGCTTGAAACCTTCGTAGCCAGCTGCGACGACCTCGTCGCACTTGGCCCGGTAGGCCGGGAGCCCGCCGGAGTACGGCATGTAAATCCGCTTCTTGCCCGGCACGTTGGCACCGAGATACCAGGAGCTGCACGAGTCGGCGACCCGAACGGTCCCTTCGGCCAGCGAACGTACGTGCTCGACCCACTCCAGTGACGGCTCTACTTCGGCCTCGATCGAGGAGTAGCCGGTCGAGCGCATATGCACCAGGCAATCAGCGATCCATTCGACGTGTTGCTCGATCGACACGACCATGTTGGACAGCACCGAGGGCGAACCCGGACCGGTCACGGTGAACAAGTTCGGGAAGCCGGCGACGCCCAACCCGAGGTAGGAGACCGGCCCTTCCTCATCCCAATAATCGGCCAGCGATGCGCCGTCGCGGCCGCGGAAGTCGATGCGCCGCAACGCCCCGGTCATCGCATCGAAGCCGGTGGCCAACACCAACACGTCCAGGTCGAATGAGCCCTGTGCGGTTTCGACGCCCGTCGGCGTGATCGCGACGATGCCGCCCTGGCGCAAATCAACCAAGCGCACGTGAGGCTGGTTGTAGGTCTCGAAGTAATCGACATCGACGATCATGCGCTTGCACCCCATCGGGTACCGCGGCACCAGAGATGCTGCGACGCCAGGATCGTGCACCACCCGGCGCACGAGCTCTGCGTATATCTCAACCGCGGCAGCATTGGCTTGCTCGTCGGTCTGCAGATCGGTCCAGGCCAGCGGCGCCAGCCAGCCGTACTCGTCGATTGCCGCCATCCGCTCGGCCACTGGTGTCTCGAGGATGTCTCGAGTGGCACCGGCCGCTACGACGGCGAGCGCGCCCGAGAGGACCACGCCAGCGGGCGACTTACGCTCCGCCTCCCGAATACTGTCGTAGTCGAGCTTCATGCCCTCGTACTCCCCCGGTTCGAACGGCCGCGTGTTCGAAGGACGCGAGTACGCCGCCGATCGCTGGAAGACGACCAGCGAGCTCGCCTGCTGCGCGATCACCGGAATCGACTGCACGCCCGACGAACCCGTCCCGATGACCCCCGCACGCAGCCCGGAGAAGTCGAAGCCTTCCTTCGGGAACCGGTTCGTGTACAGAGTCGTGCCGGCGAAAGAATGCAGGCCGGGGATGTCGGGTTCCAGCGGAGCGGACAAGCAACCAGTCGCTGCGATGTTGAACTGGCTAACGATGTGCTCGCCGGTGTCGGTGCTCACCGTCCACGTCGAGGCGGACTCGTCATAGCTGGCGGAGGCGACTCGGGTGGACAGCGAGATATTGCGACGCAGGTCCAGTTTGTCGGCGACCCAGTTGATGTAAGCCTCGATTTCGCGCTGCGGCGAGAACAGCTCCGACCACTCCCACTCCTCCTGGATCTCCTCGGAGAAGGAGTAGGAATACTCGATGCTCTGCACGTCCACCCGCGCCCCCGGGTAACGGTTCCAGTACCAGGTCCCGCCCAACCCATCGCCCGCCTCAAGAACGCGCGCGCTGAAGCCGAGCTCCCGCAGTTTGTGCAACATGTAAAGACCGGAAAACCCGGCGCCGATCACAACCACATCAACGTCGGCCGCCCGGTCTAGCGTCGATTCGGGCAATAGTTGTGTACTTGACATTGCGCCTCCGGGACAGTCGGTCGAGCGATACTTGTTTAGATGTTTATCACGCCGTCCCGCATATTCACCCCGGCATCGAGCACCGTGGTATCGAAGGTGTGCCGGAGCATGTTCGGGTGGGTCCGCTCTATCCGCACCCCCGCCACCTGTGCAGGTTTCGAGCCGGCGGGTGTCGGCGTCGGTCCCGGGAAGGTCCAGACGAGCACTGGAATGCGCTCCGGAGGCAGGGGCGCAGGTTCGTGCTCGATTCGATCAGCTGTGCTCGCACGGGGTCGGGCAGGGGCCCGAACAAGGGAATGCCCACTTCGCGCCCGCAGCCGCGAGTGCCGCCTGCACAGAGGGGATGTCGGGATGCGCGGTAACGGCGGAGCGGCCCATCCGCGCCCGCGGGCCGGCGGGCAACTCCGTGTCCTGCTGGAGATCGCGAACGGTTGGGAGCCGTCTCGATGAGCCGCCGATGGCCAGGTGTCGCTCGCGACACTGCGGCTGCGGCGGCACCGTGAGCGTCGACGTGCAAGGAGCGCCAGGTCCTCGTGCCCGGCCTGCTCTTGGCAGGCCGGGCCCGCCCGTGCCCCGCGTCTGCTACGGCGCGGGCGGGCTCTCGGCACGGAGGCGGGACGGCAGGCCGAAGCGCTCGTACAGGTCACCGAGCCGACGATGCATAGGCTGGTCCGGGAAGCTCACGTACGCGTCGGGCGCGTCGGTGTCGGTCGCCCGCACGATGAAGGCGGTCACGCCGCAGACCAGACCGTCGCGCAAGGACAGCACATTGAGCGCGAACGGCAGGTACGCGTGGTCGGCGTCGTCCCATGCGTAGAAGGCCAAGGCCGGCTGGCCGTTGGCCCGCGTCGGGACCGCCCTCCACCGCCAGGCGCCGTTGAGGGACCAAAGCCGAGCCCAGTCGATCACCGCGTCCCGCCCGGCATACCAGGTGCTAAGCGGAGGCATGGCGAACGTAACGTCCTCGGTCAACAGCGCGGCGAACGCGGCGACGTCGCAGCGCTCCCACGCGTCGACGTAACGTCCGACCAGCGAACGCAGCTCCGCATCCCCCAGAGACCGCTGGGTCGCCTGTTGTGTCAGCGCCGGGACCTGCGAGGTCACCGCGGACCGGGCCCGCTGCAGCGCGCTCGTGACTGTCGCGACCGAGGTAGCGAGGATCGCGGCGGTCTCCTGGGCGGTGAAGCCGAGGACGTCGCGCAGCAGCAGGACGGCCCGTTGATTCGCCCCGAGGTGCTGCACGGCGGCTACGAAGGCCAGCTCGACCGACTCCTGTCGGTCGTAGGCGGCCTCGGCCGACGCGGCGCCGCCCGACCGCCCCGCGTCGTCAGGGTAGGGCTCGAGCCAGGCCGCGTCGGTCAGCGGCCGTCCCGGCGGAATCCGCCCCTCGACCGAGGGGCCCTGGTCCTGCGGCAGGAACCGGCGGCGGCGGCGGCCGATCTCGGTCAGGCACACGTTGGTGGCGATCGAGAACAGCCACGACCGCGCCGAGTCGCCCTGCCGCAGGCCTGCAGCCCCGCGCCAGGCCCGGATCATCGTGTCCTGCACCGCGTCGTCGGCGTCGTGCACCGAGCCGAGCATCCGGTAGCAGTGCGCGCGAAGCTCCGCCCGGTGCCCTTCTATCAGCGCGGCGAAGTCCGCGTCGTCCCGACGGGGCGCGGCGCTCAGGGCTGCTCCACCACCATCAGCGTGTGGCCGGTCGGGTCCCGGAACCAGAACATCGGCGGCACGGGTTCGCCCATCCGCGAGACCTCGGCGTCGACGTCCACCCCACGCTCCTTCATCGCCGCGTGAGTCGCGTCGACATCTGAGGTGATCAGGGTGATGCCGGTCTGCATCGGCTCGATCTCCGCTGGCCCAGGCGGCGGCGCCAGCGCGATGCCGGTGCCGCCCTCGGGGGGGTACACCTCGATCCACCGGTAGCCGCCGGCGAACGGCTCATCCGTCCGCTTCTCGAATCCGATCGACTCATAGAACGCGACCGCCTTGTCCTGCTCGACGGTCGGGACGCAGACGAGACTGATGCTGCGCAGACCGGTCATGCTTGGCGCACTGGTCATTCCGAACCTCCTGTAGATGAAAGAACCTCCACCTGTACGACTCGCGGCAGCCCCAATACTGATCGAACCCGCCGGAAACTCGCCGG
>JAOPVO010000234.1 GCA_025966155.1 Pseudonocardiales bacterium | reverse complement strand
GTGCTCGAGCTCATTGCCCGGGGGCTATCCAACTCTGCGATCTGCGGGGAATTGCACCTGAGCATCAAGACGGTCGAGCCCATCGTCAGCGCGATCTTCGCCAAGCTCGGCCTGCACGCCGATGCGGCCAGCAACCGCCGGGTGCTGGCCGCACTGGCCTACCTGCGCACCTGATCGTCGCGTGCCAAGGCGTCCACGCGCGGCAGTACCGCCTCGACACGTGCGAGGTGGACGAGGATGACGCCATGACTCTCGCCGATCGGACCATCTCCGCCCTGGCCAACGAGCACGCGGCGCTGGCGGCCATCGCCGCCTCATTGAGCGACAATCAGCTCGCCGGGCCCTCGGGCGCCTCGGAGTGGGCGCTCCATCAGGTGTTCTCCCACTTGGGCAGCGGGGCCGAGATCACCCTCGCCGGGCTTCAGGCCGCGCTCGGTGGGGACGCGCCGGCCGAGGACTTCAATCAGACGGTCTGGGATCGATGGAACGCCATGCCGGCCCGGGAGCAGCTCGAGGGCTTCCTCGCCCACGACGCCGCTCTCGTCGAGGCCCTGGAGACCCTCGATGCCGAGCAGCGGGAGTCGCTTCAGGTCAAGATCGGGTTCCTGCCGTTCCCGCTGTCGGTCGCCTCGTTCGCCGGCATGCGCCTCGGCGAGGTCGCGCTGCACAGCTGGGACGTCCGCGTCGCGCTGGACCCTGACGCCGGCGTGGCCGATGAATCGGCTCAGGTGCTGATCGAGCAGTACAGCTCCGGTCTCGGCTTCCTTCTGGGGTTCGTCGGCAAGCCCGACAATCTCGCCTCGCCGAGCACGGTCGATATCCACGGTTACGGCCTGACCATCGCCGACTCGGTGTCCTTGACCCCGGCCGTCGCCGACGCGACCGCCACATTCACCGGGCCGCTCGAGGCGGCCGTGCGACTGCTCGGCGGGCGGCTCGCCGCTGCGCGCACGCCGGCCGATGTCTCAGTCACCGGCAATGTGACGCTGGACGACCTGCGCCGGGTCTTCCCCGGCTACTGAGCGCTGCTCTACTCGGCGTTGATGCGGCGGACGAGATCGAGCCCTCGGCTGAGGGTGTCGAGCCGCTCCGTCGGCGTCTCGCCCGCCGGGTCGAGGCGGACGGTGTTGACCCCGGCGTCCCGGTAGGCCCGCAGTCGGTCGAGCACCATCTCGTCGGTGCCGAGGAAGCCGGTCTTCGCGGCCAGCTCGTCGGGCACCGCCGCGATCGCGTCGTCCTGACGGCCGGCCTGCCAGAGGCCCTGCACCTCCTCGGCCATCTCGACATAGCCCGCCCGCCGGTACGCGGCGTTGTAGAAGTTCGAGTCCGTCGACCCCATCGCCCCTACGCTGAAGGCCATCCGCCGCTTGATCGCCGGCAGCATCGGCCCGACATCGCCGAACTCCAGCCGCCCGCCGACCTGGATATCGATGTCGCTCATCGAGCGACCGGCCTTCGCCGCGCCGGCCCGGATCGGATCGAGGAACGAGTCCGCGGTCTCGGCGACGAAAGACGTGCCGAGCCAGCCGTCGGCGCGCTCGCCGGTCAGCTCCAGCCCCTTCGGGCCGAGGGTCGCCAGGTAGATCGGGATCTCCCGGTTGGCCGCCAGGGAGATCCGCAGCGCCTTCCCGTCGCCATCGGGCAGCGGGAGCACGTACGTGGAGCCGGAGTACTCCAGCTTCTCCCCGCGGAACGCGAGGTCGAGGATGTCCATGTACTCGCGCAGCCGGCTCAGCGGCTTCGCGAACCGGACGCCGTGCAGCCCCTCGACCACCTGCGGGCCGCTGACGCCGAGGCCCAGGATGAAGCGGTTATTCGAGATCGCGGCCAGGTTCAGGGCGGTCATCGCCATCATCGACGGCACCCGCGTGCTGATCTGCGCGATGCCGGTGCCGAGGCGGATGCGCTCGGTCTGGCCGGCCAGGTACGCCAGCGGCGTGATCGCGTCGCCGCCCCACGCCTCGATGCTGTAGCAGTCGTCGACGCCCATCCGCTCGGCCTCGACGACGAACTGCGCCATCTGCGGCCAGTCCCGCGGCCGCGCCGAGTAGGCCCCAACGCTGTCAATGCCGATTGCGGTGCGCATCCTGGCCTCCATGCCTAGTTGGCGTGCTGGGCATGTATACCGAGCGAGATGCATATCCAGCTAGGCCTACTCGGAGGCTCCAGGCTTCGTGTGAGGCGAGTGGCTGCTCCGCGCGATGCCGGCGTGGGTCTCGTCGTCTTCGACTCCGCCGACACCGCGAACCAGGCCGGGACTGGTCGACGTCACCGCTCCGCTGAAGCATCGCCAGCTTGCTCATCGGCATCATCGCCAGCGTGGCCGACTCAGGCCGGCCAGCGGGCTATTGCCGGGTTCGTGGGCAAGGGTGACACTGCAGTGAGCTGAGACCCCATCATTCGACGTGGCGCGAGCGTGGCAGGAGGACCTAATGGCCGACCCGTTCAAGGTCGCGGTACTGCGGTTTTGGTGGGGGCCGGGCCCAGCCGTTGCCGATGCCAAGCCGGACCTTCAATGGCAGGAGGAGTTCTTTCACGATCTTTTCCAGGCG
>JAOPVO010000217.1 GCA_025966155.1 Pseudonocardiales bacterium | reverse complement strand
TGTCCGGATCGGTCACGGTCGACAACTACGACCGTGGCACCGCACTCGCCGGCCTGGCCGTCACTGGCGGCGTCTATCAACTGCACCACGGCGCGACTGGATCCCAGTGGGAGCTGGCCGCGGGATCGGCCATCCGCGATCGCTCGGGCTATCTCGTCTCCTACACCTACGCCAACATCGGGCTCCGGTCGCTGCCGTACGTGCCCACGGCCGCCGCTGCGGTGGCCGGCCGGGTCTGGAACTTGATCAGTACCTCGTCGGCCACTGCGCCTGTGGCGGCGAGCTGACATGCCCATCCTCATCGCGGCCGTCACCGTGCTGGGTCTGTGTGTCGGCTCGTTCGCGAATGTGGTGATCCACCGCGTTCCGCAGAAGGTGTCGGTCGTCAGCCCGCCGTCGCGCTGCCCCGGCTGCGAGCACGAGATCCGGCCGCGGGACAACGTCCCGATCCTGAGCTGGCTTATGTTGCGCGGCCGGTGCCGGGACTGCCAACGCTCGATCCCGTTCCGCTACCCGGCGGTCGAGGCCGTCACGGCCGTGCTGTGCTCTGCCATTGCGCTGCGCATCGGGCTCGACCCGATCCTGCCGCTGTTCCTGTACCTGGGTGTCGTCGGCGCGATGCTCGCGTGCATCGACGCGGACACCGGGAGGCTCCCGGATTCCATCGTGCTGCCGTCGTGGGCGGTGTCGGCGGTGCTGGTCGCGATTGCCGCCGGCATCGACGGCGAGCTCAGCCCCGCGGTGCGCGCGCTGGCCGGCGCAGGGGCTATGGGACTCGGCTACCTGGCCCTCGGCCTGGCCTGGCCCGGCGGTATGGGCCTGGGCGACATCAAGCTCGCGCCGGTCCTGGGGCTGGGGCTGGGCTGGCTCGGTTGGCCCAGCGTCGTCATCGGGGCCTTCGCGCCGTTCCTTCTCGGCGCGCTCGCCGTCGCGCCGTCGATGCGGCGCAAGCGGGGGCAGGGCAGCACGGCCATCGCCTTCGGGCCATTCATGATCGCGGGCTTCCTGCTCGCGGTATTCGCCGCCAATCCGATCTGGTCGGTCTATCGATCGTGGACCGGACTGTGAACAGCATCCATCGCCCGGAAGGCAGCCAGCTATGAGCACCATCATCGGACTCGATATCGGCGCAGGAGCCTTGCGTGCAGTGGCCGCGTCACACGGCAAGGGCGGCATGAGCGTGCGCTCCTCGGCGGCGCTGGCGTTGCCGCCGCACGTCGCGACCTCGGGCCAGGTGCTGGACCAGCGCCAGTTCACCGAGGCGCTGAAGCAGCTGGTGAGCAACGGCGGATTCGGGACGAAGGACGTCGTGATCGGCGCGGCCGGGCAGAACGTGTCGGTCCGCGAGGTGGAGCTGCCCCGGATGAACCGGACCGACCTCATGCGGAGCCTGCCGTTCCAGGCCCGCGACATCATCGCGCTGCCGATCGAGGACGCGCTGCTGGACTTCCACCCGTTCGGCGGGGATGAGCAGGGCCCGACCATGCGCGGCCTCCTCGTCGCGGTGCCGCGCGAGCCGGTCCTGGACAGCGTCCGCGCGGTCGAGCGGGCCGGGCTGCGCGTCAAGCACGTCGACCTGGCCTCGTTCGCCGCCCTGCGCGCAGTGGGCCGGGTGGACGGCGTCGTCGAGGCCATTCTCGATCTCGGCCGGACCGCGACGACGCTGGTGGTGCACCGCGACGGCGTGCCGAGCATCGTGCGCGCGCTGCCCCACGGCGGGGCCGAGGTCACCGAACTGCTGGCCAAGCGCATGGCGCTCAGCCTCGAGGCCGCCGAGGCCCTCAAGCGGGAGATCCGCATCGACACCGGACCGGGCGCGCACTCCCGGCTCGGGGCCGGCGATGAGTCCGACGACGGGCCGCAGGCGCTGGCCCAGGCGGTGCGCCCGCTGATCGCCGAGACCCGCAACTCCCTGAGCTACCACGCCTCCCTGCATCCGGAGTGGACTGTGAATCGAATCCTGCTGTGCGGCGGCGGGGCCGCGCTGCTCGGGTTGACCGAGCTGTTCAGCCAAGAGTTCGGGGTGCCCGTCGATATCGGGGACCCCCTGCAGAGGCTGCCCGCTTCATCCGATGGGCACGCGCCCGCCACCAGCGCCGTTGCCGTCGGCCTTGCGCTGCGGGCGGTGGCGTAATGGCGATGACCTCGCACAAGGCGCAGCCGATCGGCTCGCCGCAGCTGCCCCCGCCGGCAATAGTTAGCCCACTATGGGCGTCCATCGGCGTTGGCGTCGACCTCATGCCGCCCGAGGTCCTGGAGGCTCGGCACGTCCGCACCATCGGCATCCGGTGCCTCGCCGGCATTGGCGCGCTGGTCGTCCTGCTGGGCGCCATCGTCGCGGTGACCAAGATCCAGACGTCCCGCGCGCAGGACGACCTGGCGGCTGAGCAGACGACGACCATCACCCTGCAGACGCAGCAGCGCAAGTACAGCGAGGTCGCCCTGGTGCAAGCCCAGACCGCGGCGATCCAGACGCAGCTGGGCCAGCTGATGTCGGCGGACATCTCGTGGTCGGCGTTCATCGGGGCCGTGCGGGGGGCGGCGCCGGCGGGCGTGGCCATCCAGACGCTGACGTCCAGCGTCAGTGACCCCAATGCGCTCGCGAGCGGAGGCGAGAACGGCTACGGCGTGCTCGATGTGTCCGGCCAGGGCCACATCGGCGTCATCCAGATCACCGGCACGGCGCCCGACCCGGTCGCCGTCGCCGCGTACACCGATGCGCTGGCCGCCCTCACCGGTATTGCCGTCCCACATCCGACCTACAACAGCGCCGCCGACGGCCTCACGTTCACGATGCAGGCGGTTGTCACCGAGACGCTGCTGACCAAGCGATTCGCCGTCGCCGCGCCCACGCCCGGCACCACAGGGGTGAAGTAGCCATGACCGCCTTCCGCACCTCACGGGCCTGGATCGCCCTCGCCGCGCTGCTGGCCGCGATCGTGCTGGTCCTGAGCTGGTTCCTGCTCGTTGGGCCCGAGCGCGACGATGCCGCGGCGGTTCGCGAGCAGACCGCGACGTCGCAGGACTCCAACACGCTGCTGCGCGCCCGGATCGCCACCTTGGCCAAGCAGGTCGAGCAGCTGGATCAGCGCAAGGCCGACCTGGTTGCCGCACAAGCCCAGCTGCCTATTGAAAGCGCGTTGGCCGTCCTGACCCGCCAAGTGACGGCTGCAGGGGATCGCACCCTGGTGTCGGTAACCGCACTGCAGGCCGGCGAGCCCATCGATACCCGCCCGGCAGGCGCGGCGCCCGTTGCCCCGTCCTCGACGTCCGCGCCCGTCCAGGCCAGCGGCACGGTCTACCGGCTACCGATCACACTGACAGCATCCGGGCGGGCCGACGACCTCGCGGCGTTCCTGAACGAGCTCCAGACGGTCGAGCCGCGGGCGGTGCTCATCACCGCGGTGCAGATCACCAGCGGCGCCTCGATCGCCGACGCCGCCACGGCGCAGATCTCCCTCAGCGCCTATGTGGCGCCCGCCGGCGCATAGCGTGCGTTCCCGGCTGCTCGGGCTGGCGGGGCTGGCGACCGCGCTCGCCGCCTGTACCTCCGGCGGCGGGACCGCGCCGGCGCCGTCGTCAGCCGATACCACCATGACCGCGCCCGCCCCATCGGCGTCGGCAACCAACGCCGCCCTTGCGCCGGGCACCCGATGGTGGGCGGTGCCGGGCGCCCCGGCCGGATCGACCGTCGATCCGGGCGACCCGCGGTCCGTCGCCGAGTCACTGACCGCAGACGCCCAGGCCTACTGCGCCGTGCTGGCCGCTACCGCGGCGTACGGGACGGGCCTGCTCGGCGCCGCGCCCAGCCAGACGCTCGCGCCCGGATCGGGGCCCACAGCTCCCGGCGACGAGGCGGTGGCGCAGGCCTGGCTGGCCGAATTGCAGGCACTGGCCCCGACTGCCGACCTGCGGGCCGCCTGGGTCGTTCTCGCCGCCGCGGTGACGGCAGGCGCCGACCCGGCTGCCGTGGCGCAACTGGGTCCGGCGACCGACCTCATAGCCGGGCAGGCGGCCGCCGCCTGCGGCGTCTCCCTCGGCTGAGCCGGAGAGGCCCACTGTCACGATCCCTACAAGGATCGCCGCTGATCCCTGTGCGCGTCTGCGCCCTTGCGATAACGCCTCGGCTGCCAAGATGAGGCGCACGGTCGATCCCAGCGCCGATCCAGCGGAGGAATGTTGACTCATCACGTAGTCGCCGAGCTCGTCGCCAATGTCGGAGTGATCTCCCTCGCCGTCGGCGACACCGTCGCCGCCGACGACACCGTGATGCTGCTGGAGTCCATGAAGATGGAGATCCCGGTTCTGGCCGAGGTTGCCGGTGTCATCACCGCCATCCCCGTGACCCAGGGCGATGCCGTCTACGAGGGCGATGTGCTGGTCGATATCCAGCCCGCCTAACCGACCCCCGCGACCTAAAGCGCGCGACCCGTACCTCCTGCGCCACCCTCACCCTCACGCCTCAGGAGCGCTAAAGCCATGAGTTCTGCCGCCTATCCCCGTCCTGCCCTCTCCCGCCCGGCCGGCGTCCTCGCCGACCTGCTGCCTGGGGCCCGCGTCCGCGATGCCGCGCTGGTTCTCGGCGGGGCGGGGCTCACCGGGCTGGCCGCGCAGGTCGCCGTCAACACCCCGCTCACCCCGGTGCCGTTCACGCTGCAGACGATGGCCGTCCTCGTCGTCGGAGCCGCCCTGGGCAGCGCCCGGGGCATGGCCTCGATGATGTTCTACGTCGCGGCCGGGTCCGCCGGTGTCCCGTGGTTCTCAGAGCACCGCAGCGGCTGGGCCTTCGGGCCGAGCTTCGGGTACATCCTGGGCTTCATCGCCGCCGCCGGGGTGGTCGGCTACCT
>JAOPVO010000176.1 GCA_025966155.1 Pseudonocardiales bacterium | reverse complement strand
CCGGTCGGGCTGGCCGTCACGGCCGGGCTGGCCGTGCGCGCGCTGGAGCTCCTGGCCGCCCGTCGCAAGGCCGCCCGCGGCGAGGAGGCCGCGCCGTCCCTCCGGGAGATCGTGGCGGTGATCCCGCGGGCCCGGCTCCGGGAGTACACGGTGCTGCTCTCGATCAGCGGGCTGGTCGCGTGGTGCGTCTACCTGCAGGTGGAGTTCGGGGATGCACTGGCCTGGATCCACGTCCAAGCGGCACCCGGCTGGAACCAGGGCAGCGGACTGCACACCTGGCTCAAGATCGACTTCGCCGGGACGCTGGTCAAGGGCCCGATGGAGAACATCCTGCTGCTCACGCCCCAGGCGCTGGCCAGCGCCGCCGCCGTTCTGCTGATCCCGCGGGTCCGCCGCCTGTTCGGGTGGGGATACGCAGTGCTCGCGGCTGGCATCCTGGCCATTGCCATCGTCGGCACCAAGGACTTCATGGGCACCGGGCGCTACGCCCTGGCCGCCTTCCCGGTCATTGCCGCCGGCGGCGATCTGCTGGCCACCCGCACTGCCCGATGGGCCGTGCCGGTGGCGCTCGGCCTGAGCGGCGCCGGTCTCGTCGTCGCATCCATCTTCTACTCCAGGGGCTACGCCGTCTCATGACCGACCTGCTCGAGCCGGAGCGCTTCGGCACGCTGTCGATCTTCTTCCCGATGTGGAACGAAGCCGAGTACATCCATCGCGCGGTCCGCGCCGCGAAGGAGGTCTGCGACTGGCTCGTCGAGCAAGGCGACATCGCCGACTATGAGCTGATCATCGTCAACGATGCGTCGACCGACGACACCGGCCGCCTCGCCGACGAGCTGGCCGAGGTCGATCGCCATGTTCGCGCGGTGCACCACCCGGTCAACCGGAAGCTTGGCGGCAGCATCAAGAGCGGACTGGCCGCATCGTCCGGGGACCTGGTGCTCTACACCGACGCCGATCTGCCATTCGAGATGATCGAGCTGGTGAAGGCGATCCGGGTCATGCGCAACTACGAGGCAGACATCGTCAGCGCGTATCGCCTGGACCGAACCGGCGAGGGGCCGCGCCGGGCGGTCTATTCCTTCGGCTATAACCTGCTGATCAAGTCCATGTTCGGCACCCGATTCCGGGACATCAACTTCGCCTTCAAGCTGATGCGGCGATCAGTGGTCGACGCGATCGAGCTATCCAGCGAAGGGTCCTTCATCGACGCCGAGCTGATGATCCGCGCGCAGAAGCTCGGGTTCACCATCGTCCAAATCGGGGTCGACTACTTCCCGCGGACGCGGGGGACCTCGACGCTGTCCTCACCTGCGGTCATCAAGAAGATCGTCAACGAGATGTCCACGCTGCGCAAGGAACTGCGCGACATCGCCCCCAGGCTCAAGTGAGCCCACAGCTCATCGTCACGGCCGACGATTTCGGGCTGACCGACGGGATCTGCCGGGCGATTGTCGCGGCGCACACCGGAGGGGTGGTCACCGCGACATCGGTCCTCGCGGTCGGCCGCTCATTCGCCTACGGCGCCGGCCTGCTGCGCGACACGCCCAGCCTGGCCGTCGGCGCCCATCTGGCCATCGTGGGGGAGGACCCGCCGATCCTCACCGCCGCGGAGATCCCGACCCTGGTCGACCGCCGCGGGGCGTTCCCGCTGTCCTACCGATCGGTGGTCGCCCGGGCGGCGCTCGGGCGCGTCGACCCGGCCGATGTGCGGCGCGAGTTCGCGGCTCAAGTGGCCACGATCCGGGCGGCCGGGCTCGGCATCGGGCATCTCGACACGCACCAGCACACCCACTTGTGGCCGTCGGTCGGCCGTGTGGTCATCGAACTCGCGCGCGATCAGGGGATCGGCGTGGTGCGCCGTCCCCGCTCGGCGCAGCGCGGACCGGTCGGGCGGGGCGTGCGGACCCTGGGGCGCCGCCTCGACCGCGCACTGGCGGCTGCCGGCCTGCGCTCCACCGACTACTACGCCGGGCTCGATGAGGCCGGCGCCCTGGACCAGGCCCGCCTGAGCGGCGCGCTGCTGCGCGCGGCCGATGCCGGTGCGCGCAGCGTCGAGGTCAACTCCCACCCGGGCGAAGGGGATGACCCGGAGCTCCAGCGATTCACCTGGGCCTATTCCTGGTCGGGCGAGCTGGACCTGCTGACCGCGCCGGGCACCGGAGACACGATCCGCCGCCTGGGCTATGAGTTGGCCCGCCCGGGCGATCTGCTGACGGGGCCGAGCTCATGATGGCCCCCTGGGCCGGCGCCCAGCGGGCGCGGCGACCCGATGAGGCCGGCCGCCAGGCACTGGCCCTCTACCGAGGCGAGTCCCGCGGCGCCCGCGCGCACACGCTCGTGCGGTGGTTCAGCTGCCCGTTCGCCCCGATAGCGGCAGCGCTGCCGACGCACGGGCGGATCCTCGAGATCGGGTGCGGGCACGGGCTGTTCAGCGCGTACGCCGCGCTGATCGAGCCCGGCCGATCCCTGGTCGGCACGGACATCGACGCGGACAAGATCGCCCATGCGCAGGCGGCGCTCGCGCCGATCTCCGATCGGGTGGCGGCCCGCGTCGCGCCAGACGGCGAGGTGCCCGACAGCGACGGCCCGGATGGCGGCTGGGACGCCATCGTCATCGTCGACATGCTCTATCTCCTGCCCGAGGCCGCCCAGCGCGCCCTGCTGCGCGGCGCAGCGGCCAAGGTCCGGCCCGGTGGGCGCCTCGTGGTCAAGGAGATGTCGACGTCGCCGCGCTGGAAAGCGCGCTGGAACCGCCTCCAGGAGACGCTGTCCGTGCGGGTCCTTCGCATCACCGAGGGCGGCACGATGGCATTCGTCGATCCAGGGGTGATGGCCGGCTGGCTGCGCACTGACGGTTTCGGGGTTGAGGTGCGCCGGCTCGACGCAGGCCGCCTGCACCCGCACGCGATGCTCATCGCCACCCGGCCAGGGACCGCGTCATGACCCGAGCGTCCGCATGAGGTTGGCGGTGACCGGCGCGGCCGGTTTCATCGGCTCGCACGTGGTCGACGGGCTGCTGGGGGCCGGTCACACCGTGCTCGGCATCGACAACCTCAGCACGGGCCGGATGGCGAATCTGGCGGGCGCGGTCCGGGCCGACCGGTTCGCCTTCGCCCACCAGGACATCACCCGGCCTGATCTGGTCGAGGTTGTCCGGGCCTTCGGGCCGGATGCCGTGTGCCACCTGGCGGCGGCAATCGACGTCCGCCGGTCCGTCGAGGATCCGATCGAGGACGCCCGCGTCAATGTGCTCGGCACGATCGGGGTGCTCGAGGCCGCACGGGCCGGCGGGGCGCGGCAGGTCGTCTTCGTGTCCTCGGGCGGCGCGATCTACGGCGAGACGCCGCTGGATGGCTCAGGGGCGACCGAGTCCTCGCCGGTGGCGCCGGAATCGCCGTACGGGGCGGGCAAGGCCGCGGCCGAGCTGTGGCTGCAGGTGTACGCCCGCCTGTACGGGCTCGCGTGGACGGCTCTGGCTCTGTCGAATGTGTACGGGCCCCGCCAGGCCCCTGACGGGGAAGGCGGGGTGGTCTCGATCTTCGGGTCCCGGGCGCTGGCCGATCGGCCCGTGGCCATCTATGGCGACGGCCTGCAGACGCGGGACTTCGTGTTCGTGGGCGACGTCGCCGCTGCGCTGGTGGCCGCAGTCGGCGCGCCGGGTGCGGGCCGGCTCAACATCGGCACCGGGGTGCACACCTCCGTCGTCGACCTGCACACGCGGCTCCAGCGACTGGCGAAGGGGAGCCGCCCACCGGACTTCGAGCCCGAGCGGGCAGGGGAGGTGCGGCGATCCGCGCTCGACGCATCGGCCGCGCGCGCCGCGCTCGGCTGGGAGCCGCGCACAACCCTGGATCAGGGCCTGCGACAGACCCTGGATTGGCTCGCGACCGCCTAGTGGTCACAGACTCGGCCTGACTGCGCGGCAGGCTGCTCCCACCCGGCAGACTGTGCGCTGTGACGACCGACGCGATCCCCGACTCGACCGCTCTGCTCGAGGCCCACCGCATCCTCGCCTCGGGCGCGGCGCAGATCCTGCCCTCCGATGGCCTTATGGAGCGACTGCGGACCGCCGACCGGGAGCGCCGGCCGCTGCGGGTGAAGCTCGGCATCGACCCGTCGGGAGCCGACCTGACGCTGGGCCATGCGGTGGTGCTGCGCAAGCTCCGCCAGTTCCAGGACCTTGGGCACACCGCGGTACTGGTTGTCGGCGGCTTCACCGGACAGGTGGGGGATCCCTCGGGACGGACAGCCACGCGGGTGGCGCAAACCGAGGATCAAGTAGCACGCAATGCTCAGGGCTACTTCGATCAGGTCATGCGCATCCTCGATCCACAGCGCACTGAGGTTGTCGACAACGCAGCCTGGCTGGGCACGATGAATCTAAGCTCGCTATTGAGCTACACGCAGGAGATCACCGTTGCCCGGCTCCTCGAGCGCGATGACTTCGCCCGGCGATTCGCGGCGCATGAGCCGATCTCGCTCTCCGAGTTCTTCTATCCGCTGCTTCAGGGAATCGACTCGGTCGAGATGAGGGCGGACGTCGAACTCGGTGGCACTGACCAGACGTACAACAACCTCGTGGGCCGCGACTTGCAACGTGGCCGCGGCCAGGCCCCGCAGGCCGTCCTGACCCTGCCGCTGCTGGTCGGGCTCGACGGCGTGGAGAAGATGGGCAAGTCCTTAGGCAACTACGTGGCCCTGGCCGAGCCGCCGGACCAGCAGTTCGGGAAGCTCATGAGCATCCCGGACTCAGCCATAGCCACCTACGCAACGCTGTGTACCGACCTCCATCCTGACGACGTCCAGCGGGTGGGCGCCGCAGCGGACGCGGGAGGCGGCGCAGCCAACCTGGCCAAGCGGGAGGTAGCGCGGGCAATCGTTGCGCTGTACCACGGTGCCGATGCGGCGGCCCTGGCCGAGGAGTCCTTCGACGCGCTGTTCCGCCGGCGCGAGCTCCCGACCGACCTGGCCGAGGTCGCGCTGCCCGAGGGCGAATCGATCCACCTGCCCGCGCTGATCGTCGAGGCCGGCTTCGCGCCGACCGCCAGCGCGGCCCGGCGGCACATCGACGCCGGCGCCGTGCGCATCGATGGCGAGCCAGTAGCAGCGCGGACCTATGACGTGGGCGCGGGCCAGTTGGCGGGCCGCGTGCTGTCCGTAGGGCGGCGCCAGCACGTCCGAGTCGCCCCAGGCGCGGCCGGCTCCGCCTGACGGAGGGGCCATGGCCGTCCATGGACGCTTCGTGGAGCGCAGAATTCCAGGAGGTTACGAGGGCA
>JAOPVO010000141.1 GCA_025966155.1 Pseudonocardiales bacterium | reverse complement strand
TGGCTATCCTTCGTCGTCATCGGTTCGTTGGCTCTGCATATCGCGGTCAAGCTCCCGGCGATCCAGCGCGGCCTCAGCCGGCCGCCCGATGCGCCCACGGATGACGAGCCCGTCACCCACGCGCCGGGATCGATCTCCCGGCGCGGGCTGCTGGTCGCCGCCGCGGCCGGAGCGGGCATCGTCGGCATCACGACTCTGGGCCAGACCGCCCGCCCGTTGGAGCCGGTTGCCCTATTGGCTCCGCGCAAGCCCAGCACCGGGCCGCAGGGCGTCCCGATCAACAAGACCGCGCAGCAGGCCTCCATCACCGATGAGCTGGTTGGCGCCGGCTACCGCCTGACCATCGAGGGGCCGTCGCCCTTCGAGCTCACGATGGCCCAGCTGGAGGCGTTCGACGCCGACGACAAATCCCTGCCGATCGCCTGCGTCGAGGGCTGGAGCCGTGGCGCCCGCTGGCGCGGCCCGCGCCTCCTGGACCTCGTGCGACAGGCCGGCGGCGACGAGGACTCCCGCGTGCGGGTCATCTCGCTCCAGCCCGACGGCTCGTACCGCGACTCGTGGATCGTCGCGCCGCAACTGGGCGAGGCGCTGCTGGCCACGCACATCAACGGCGAGCGGCTGAATCGCGATCACGGCTACCCGCTGCGGCTGATCGCCCCGAACCGCGCCGGCGTCCTGCAGACCAAATGGATCACGTCGATCGAGGTGGACCGATGAGAACCCGCATCGCCCTGGGCGCGCTCGGCGTCATTGGCATCCTGTTCGGCGGCATCAAGCTTTTGCTGGACCACCAGAACAGCAACCCCATCCACCTGGCGATCTGGCTGGGCGGATCGGCGGTCGTCAACGATGCGGTGCTTGTGCCGCTGGTCGGCATCGTCGGGCTGATCGTGACCCGAACCGTTCCCGGGCGGGCCCGTCCGTATGTGCAGGGGGGCCTGATCGCAGCGGCGCTGAGCACCGTCATCGCCATCCCGCTGATCTACCGGCGGGACACGCAACCGGACTCGAAGGCCCTGGAGCAGCAGAACTACCTGGGCAACCTGGCAATCATCATCGCCGCGATCGTGGTGGTCACGACGGCACTGATCATCGTCAGCTATCTGAAGGCGGGCCGCAGCGCCGAGAACGACCGGTCGCCCGAGGACCACTCCTCGACGATCTGACAGCCGACGCGGGCGGCGTGGGCGCGCAGCGCCCTCACCCCGACCACGGCCCAGAGGAAGCTCGGGCCGGTCGGGATGAGGGCGCTGAGGGGACCGCCGCCGGACTGAACGGCGAAGCGGGCGTCCAGCACAACGTCCTCGTACTCCGAGCCGGTGGTCTCGACGAGGATCAGCCCGTCAGCCGCGACCAGCCCGCGGACACGGCGCAGCAGTCGCCGCACATCGCCGCCGATGCCGATGTTGCCGTCGATCAGCAGGGCCGTGGACCAGAGGCCCTCGTTCGGCAGCGGGTCGAAGACGCTGGCCCGTACCGCGGGCGCACCGCTGCCGATGCTGTGGGCGACGGCGGCCGGGGCGATGTCGATGCCGAGGGCCTGCGCGCCGCTCTCCGACAGCGCCCGCACCAGCCGGCCCGGGCCGCTGCCGATGTCGAGCACGGGCTCGCCGCATCGGCGCAGCACCGAGCGATCGGCGGCGTCGGGCGGGGCCATCCAGCGGCGGACATCCATGTCGATGCTGCGCCCGGCGCCGTCGTGCAGGGCCAGCGCCGTCCCGCGCTCCAGGGCAGATTCGTACGGCTCCAGTGCTCCGGGGCGCATCAGCCGGCCAGCGCCCGCTCGAGGGGCGCTGCGCCGACGGTCGCGCTCAGGCTGCGGACCATTGCGGCGAAGCGGGTGCACGGGTGCAGGGCGGCAACCTCGTACGCAGTGCTCGGTGTATCGACGTCGGTCATGGGATCCAGCAGCCGCACCCCCAGCCCGGCCGCGAGCAGGCGGGACAGCTGGTGCGAGCCCGTGGCACCCGTGGACATCGGCACGCCGGCGATGACGCCACGGGCCCGGGCCGGGTCGGCGAAGCCGATCGACCAGTAGCCGCCATCAGATGCCAGCCCGAGGCAGGCGTCGTCCTGCGCAGGGTCGAAGCCGGCGAACGCGTCCGCGCCCACCTGCGGGGTGTCCATGCCGACGAGCACGGCCGGGCCCGATCCGGCGACGGCGTCGAAGGCCGCGCTCAGGCGCAGATCCAGGCCGCCGGGGGACTGCGCGATGACCTCGAGCCAGGACGGGATCCAGGGGCCGCGCGCGCCGTCGAGCACCAGCACATGCCGACGCGCGGGTATCCGGCGCACCGCAGCGAAGGTGTCGGCCAGCGCCGCCCGGGCGAGCTCAGCCGCACCGGACAGCCCGAAGGCGGGGGCAAGGCGCGTCTTGACGCGTCCCGGCACCGGCGACTTGGCGATCACCAGCACGGATCCCAGCTCCATCATCCCTGCGTTCCTCTCACTGCTGTGGTTGCCTCGACGGCCGCGAACGCAGCGCGCATATCGCGCACGGCCTGGATGGTGCCGCGGACAGTTCCGGTGACCTTCGACTTGCCCGTGCGCGGCGCGTACCGCACATCGACGCCCTGAATGCGCCACTTGGCTGAGGCGGCACGCAGCACGGTCTCCAGCGGATACCCGCTGCGACGGTCGATCAGGCCCAATTCCAGCAGTGGCGCCCGACGGGCAACGCGCACCGGGCCGAGGTCGCGCAGCGGGAGGCCGGTGCGGCGCCGGACCTGGCGGGCCAGCTCGAGGTTGGCGATCCGGGCATGCATCGGCCAGCTCCGCCGGGCCGTCGGGCGGCGCCGGCCCACGACCAGGTCGGCCGCGCCGGACAGGACTGGAGCGACTAGCGACGGCAGGTCGGCCGGGTCGACGGAGGCGTCGCAGTCGCAGAAGACAACGATGTCGGCCGTGGCCGCCTCGAGACCCGCGTGGCAGGCCGCGCCATAGCCGCGTCGGGCGCACTCGACGACGGTGGCGCCGAGGGATCGCGCAAGGTCAGGCGAGCCATCGGTCGATCCGTTGTCGACGACGATCGCCCGGTACCCCGCCGGCATTCGGCCCATCAGCCACGGCAGTGCGCCGGCCTCGTCGAGACACGGGAAGACGACGTCGATCACAGCGTCTATTCGACGGCAACGCCCGGACGGTTCATTGATGATCACCATCGGCTCGCGCAGCCATCTGGGCAAGCTCCGCCATGCCCGCCGCGAAGTCCTCGGCCGGGGACCAGCCCAGCTCGCGCACGAGCCGCGAGGAATCGGCGGTGATGTGCCGGACGTCGCCCAGCCGGTACTCCCCCGTGACCTCCGGCGTCGGCCCGTCCACGGCTGCGGAGAGGGCGCCGGCCATGTCCCCGACGGTGCGCACGGTGCCCGATCCGGCGTTGTACGCGCGCACCGCGCGCGCGCCCTGCCCCGAGGGCCGCAGCAGCCCGGCGGACGTCGCCGCGGCAACGTCGCGCACGTGGATGAAGTCACGGCGCTGGCCGCCGTCCTCGAAAACGCGTGGGGCCTGCCCGCGGGCCAGAGCCGACAGGAAGATCGCGGCCACCCCGGCGTAAGGGGTATCGCGCGGCATCCCCGGCCCATACACGTTGTGGTAGCGCAGGAACGACGCGGTGCCCCCAGTGCTGCGGGCCCACGTCATAGTTAGCTGCTCTTGTGATAGCTTGCTCACCGCATAGGCATTGCGCGGATCCATCGGGCCGTCCTCGTCGACTAGCGCCGGCGCCACCGGCTCCCCGCACACGGGGCAGGGCGGCTCGAACTGGCCCGCCGCGAGATCGGCCTCGCGCCGCGCCGCCGGGGAGACGAGTCCGTGCTGCGCGCAGCGGGCCAGGCC
>JAOPVO010000125.1 GCA_025966155.1 Pseudonocardiales bacterium | reverse complement strand
CGACGCGCACCGCACGTACCGCCTGGAACGGCGGCCTGGAGGCCGGCTCCGGCCAGGTCGAGCTCACCAGCAGCAAGGTCGGCACCTACGCGGTGTCGTTTCCCCAGCGTGCCGCCGACGACGCCGGTGGCACGACCAGCCCCGAGGAGCTCATCGCCGCGGCGCACTCGTCCTGCTACGCGATGCAGCTCTCGGCGCTGATCGCCGGCGCCGGCGGCGTCCCGCAGAGCCTGGACGTCACAGCCGATGTGTCGCTCGGCCCGGACCCGGCCGGCGGCTTCCAGCTGACCGGCATCAAGATCACCGTCCGCGGCGAGGTCGAGGGCCTGGACAACGACGCATTCGTCGCCGTGGCCCAGGAGGCGAAGGCCACCTGCCCGGTCAGCAAGGCCCTGACCGGCGTCGAGATCACCCTCGACGCCGCACTCGAGAGCTAGGCCCACCCGAAGCGACGCCGGCCGCGCCCCGGGACGTCACCGTCCCCGGCGCGGCCGTTCGCGTCGACCGAGGGAGTTCCTAGAACGGGGCCTTGAGTCGGTTCCGCAGCCGATCGACGTCGAGGTCGGTAGCCGGGAACTGCGGGTCCAGCTCGGTCAGCGACTCGCGCAGGATCTCCCCGATCGCCCAGTTCCGGTACCACTTCTTGTCACTCGGGATGACGTACCAGGGCGCGAGCTCGGTCGAGCAGTTCTGCAGCATCGCGGCGAACGCGGTCTGGTAATCCGACCAGAGGGCGCGCTCGTCGATATCGCTCTCCTTGAACTTCCAGTGCTTGGACGGGTCGTCCAGGCGGGCCAGCAGGCGCTCGCGCTGCTCGGCGTAGGAGATGTGCAGAAAGCACTTGATGACCAGCGTGCCGTTGTCGGCCAGCTGCGACTCGAATCGGTTGATCTCGGCGTAGCGGCGCTCGATCTCCTCGGGGCTGACCCAGTTGTGCACCTTCTGGATCAGGACGTCCTCGTAGTGCGAGCGGTCGAAGACGGCGATAGTGCCCGGTGTCGGCACGGCCTTCCAGATCCGCCAGAGGAAGTCGTGCTGGCGCTCCTCGTCGGACGGGGCCTTGAAGCCGGTAACGCGCACGCCGGCCGGGCCGAATGAGCCAACCACATGCTCGACGACGCCGCCCTTGCCGGAGGTGTCGATGCCCTGAAGCACGAGCAGGACGCTGCGCTTCCCGCCGGAGGTCGACTCGGCGTACAGCCGCTCCTGGAGGTCGGCCAGGTCATCGGCGGCCTCGGCCGAAGCTGCCTCGGTCTTGGCCCGCTTGCCGGGGGACCACGGCGTGGCGGCCGGGTCGTAGCCGGCCAGATTCACGACCCCGTCGTGGACTCGAAGCGCCGCGCGGACCGACCCGTTGTCTTCGCTCATGCGTCGAATCGTAAGCGGTCAGGCTCGGTCGCCAGCGCGAAGTGCGAGGAGAACCAGGCGCTGGCCGCCTCGTCCACGGCCGCCGCGTCAGCGGTCTGTGCGGCCGGCTCCAAGCCTGGTTCGTCGGCCAGCGCGTGGGCCATATTCGGCAGGCGCAGCGCGCGGATGCGCTCGGGCTCCTCAACCCGCGCCCGGAGTGCCTCGACCAGCCGATCGGCCGGTGCGAGCACGGCGAGCAGATCGTCCTTGCCTCCGGTGATGACCAGCACCGCGGCGGGGACGAGGTGGCTGGCGATGTCATCGGCCCGCGCGACGAAGTCCAGGCGCGCGGCGATCGCCTCGGTCTGCTCGTCCCACGGGTACTCGGCGCCGAAGTGCTTGCCGGCCTCGGTGATCAGCGGCTTGAGCTGCACCAGCGGGCTGACCAGAACCGCGGCGGTCACCGCGAGGTCGCTCTCGGCCAGGACCAGCTCGGCCGCAGCGGCGCCCGCCGACCCGCCCATGATGCCCATCGGCCCGTCGCCGATCCGGTGGTCGCGGCGGATCTGCGCGAGGGCGCCCGGCAGCTCCCGCGCCGCCCCGACGATGCTCGGCTCGAAGATGTTGCGCACCGCGTCCTGCGCGCCGAGGGCGAAAAAGGCCTCGAGCCCGCCGGGCGGCAGCCGGTCGCCCGTCAGCGGCATCCCCAGGTAGATCCGCCACGCGTCGAGCGCGGCCAGCGGGACTGCCGCGGCCATGGCCCGGTGCGAGCGCGGCGCATCGAAGAGATGCCAGACGACGACAACGGGTGCATCAGGCCGCTCGGTCGCCGGCGGCACAACGAGGTACGGCACCCCGGCGGCGACGCCGGTAGCGGAACGGGGAGCAAGGAAGGCGGTCATGCGGCCCATCCTGCCCAGATGGACCGACAGAATCTCGACGCGACGTTCCTAGCTCCAGCGCGCGGTCCGGGTTCCCGGTCGACCGCCGTCCGTACTTGTGCAGGAGCACAGACATGGACCAGCTGGCCGGTACGACCGTCGTCATCATCGGGGGTAGCTCCGGCATCGGCCCGGCGTGTGCCGCCGCCGCAGCAGCCGAGGGCGCGACGGTGGTGATCACCGGCCGTTCCGCCGAGCGCCTGGCCGAGGCGTCCGCCGTTCTGCCCTCATCGGTGCGCGCGGCAGCAGTCGACGGCACGCCGAGCGGCTGGCAATAGATATCCGGCTATGGGGATTCTGATGACCAACACCTACGTCAGTGGCATCTCCCTGTTGATGGACGGTGGGCCTCAGCTCACCTGACCGTCGTGTGCGAGCACCAGCATCTGGTTGCCGCCGCGCTGGAACTCATACGGGACGGTCCGCAGCACGCTGGCTATCCCGGCATCGGCGAGCTGGGTCTGCAGGCGGCTGACCAGGCCGTCCTGCGCGCGCCCCGCTTGGTCGGTCAGGGGGAACACGCGGACCTCGCCGACAGCAACGCGGTGCAGCTCGAGCAGCGCCGCCAGATGGAAGTCGTGGTCGAGCCGATCGGCGTAGGTGAACAGGAAGTGCGAGCACAGCACGAGCGCGAAGGAGCGCTCGGCGAAGGGCAGATGCGGGAGGCCACCGGGCACGTAGCGGTCCGGGTGCGCGCGAAGATCATGCGCGAACGTCAACGCGGATGCCTGACGCACCGCGAGATGACCGGCCGGGCCGCCGTAGAAATCCCAGTTGTAGCGGTCCGAGCCCGCGAGGGAATGCGCCGTGCCGCGGTGCGTCTCGGCGATCACGAGTGCAGCCAGGTCATCGGCCGGCATCGAGTAGGCGGGATCGATCGCGCGGGCATCTGCTCCCCGATTGCTCGCGCCGACGGTGAAGCTGGAGCCGCCGCCGGGGCAGTCGAGGATCGAACCGCGGAAGTCCGCATCGACCAGGTCGAACATGGCCACGTACTCATCGAAGGACCGCGCGCTAATCAGATAGTCCCCGATGTTGTCTGGATCGCTGCTCATCGCGATCAGCGTACGGCGGACACCTACAGCCTTTCGTAGTCGTCGGGCCAGACCTCGCCGAACTTCGTAGTAGCGGCCCGCAGAGTCGCATGCTGCCAGGCCGTCACCGCGTTGATGGTCGGCTGCTCGAATAGCCCGTCGGCCCACCCGTTGTTAGGGTCGGAGACACCTGGCACGAATCCGAGCTGGATCATGCGCTGCTGCACGTAGCGGATTGCCGCGATGATCTCGGCGGCATTGGCGCCCCGGTTCCCGCCGTGCGACCTACCCGAGCCGTTGATGTCGCCGAGGTGATCGTCGGTGCCCAACGGCAACGGCCAGGGCGGCTTCGCGATGGCGGCGCCGCGGCGGCCTCCGCGCGTCGGGACATTCTGCGCGGTGACGCGCGCCCCCCGGGCACGCAGGTTGTTGGGGCCGAACAGCTTCGCCCAGTCGTCGCCGAAGATGCGGCCGGGGAATCGCGTCAGACCGGCCATGTTGACCGACTGCCAGGCGGCTACCGCGTCGGTGGTGGGCTGCTCGAACTTGCCGTCGGCCCAGCCCGGCACATTCGGGGCGAAGCCAAGCTCCTGGAGCCGCTGCTGGATCATCAGGATGGCAGCCTGCTCGTTGTCGTCCACACCGCCGTGGCTGGTCTTCGGCCCGTTTATAGCGCCATAGAAGTGGCCGCTGGGCAGCGCGAAGGAGCCGTCGAAGGCAGTGACGGCCGAGCCGGTGAAGCTGGCCCGGCCGCGCCGGCTGCGGGCGGCGGCCGGCACGCTCAGGTCAACCCCGACGAGCTGTGCCGCTCGGGCCAGGATCCGGTCGATGTCCAGGTTGCCGGGGCAGAAGGTGGCATAGCCCTCGCCGAAGACGTCGATCAGCTCGCCGTGCCCGATGTGGCCGGATCCGTCGGCGGCGGAGGTGATGCGCCGAAGGGGGACGCCGTACGCCGAGTAGGCGTAGGCGGCCAGGCGGGCGCAGGCCTCGAAGCTCTCGTCGGCGATGCCCCATTCGGGGCCGCCGGAGGAGTTCGCGCACTCGACGGTGAGTGCCCGCCCGTCGACGTACTGGCTATCGGAGGTCCACGCGCGGTACTGCTCGGGAACGACGCCGGTGATGCGAGACCAACCGCGCCCGTCCGGGTTGTCGTTGCTCACCGTGTACGTGGCGGACACCTCGCGCGAGCCCGTCACCATCATGGTGATGGTGGAATCATCGTCGACACTTGCTTGGTGATGCCAGACGAAGCGCACTATGGAGCCGGTGCGCGCGGAGCGCTGGCTCGTGACGCGAACTTGATCAACTACGGGTCCGAAATCGGCCATGTCTTGCCCCTCGTAAATGGGTCGTCCCCGCAGCCCGAGTGTGCCAGATCGAGCGAATAAGCGGGAGGTCTTCCGCAGATGATCTGAAGCATGCGATGCTCCGATGGACGAAGGAGTCGCGATGTCCATAGCGTCTATGACCTCCCTGGCTGTTGTGCGCAATGCCCATGCTCCGACGAAGGCCGACGCCGGCGTCGCCCCGGCTGGGTCGCTCAAGGGGCAGCAGCCGCCATCGCTGACTGATCTGCTCGCCAAGACCATCCCCGTCGGGCTGGTGACCGCCTACGGCGCCTTCATCGCCGCGATATCGCAACTGGTATCAGAGCCGACCGCAGCGGATCCCAGTCCGGACCAGATCCTCTGGGCCCGGTGGATCGCGTTCGCGGCCCTCGTCGCCGTAGCCGGCGCGCTGGCCTATCTGTCGTACCGATCCCAGGCGCCGAAGCCCGCGCGAGCGCCGATCGTCGAGGTGTCCGCCGTTGTCGTCTCGGCCATCGGATGGGGGCTGGGCCTGCCCGAATCGCCGATCCTCGCGGCGATGTCCTCGAAAACCACAGGGCTCACCGTGCTGGCCCTCGTCGCGTTCCTGGCCGTGGCGATTAACCTCGTGCTGGCCAAGCTGATGCAGGCCGCCGCGACCCCCTGACGGAACCGCGTCCTCAGGACTCGGGGTCGTACATGATCTCGCGGACCTCCTGCGCGCAGCGGCAGCCGTCGGCGATCCGGGCCGCCCACATCAGGGCCTCTGCCCGAGACGGCGCCTCGATGATCGAGAACCCGCCGATGACCGCCTTCGCCTCGGGGACCGGGCCATCGACGACGGCGCCGTCGGTGCCCACTATGGACGCCTGCTGGCGCAGGAGGCCGCCGCCGAAGATCCAGACGCCGGCCGCCTTGGCCTCGCGGACCACCGCGCGCGAGGCCGCGCCCACTGCGGGCATGTCCTCGGCCGGAATGTGGTCCATCGAGCCGTCATCGAACGAGATGAGGAAGCGCGGCATGGGGGGTTCCTCCGTGCGGGCCTAGAGTCTGTGCGGGCCCAAGCCGGTGAGCCTGGATGGATCCTGCCGCGACACTCGCCGCAATTCAAGGAGACAACATGGAGCAGACCCGACTGGGCTCGTCCGGGCTGATGGTCAGCCGCCTCGCGCTGGGCTGCATGAGCTTCGGCGATAGGAACGCCGGACGGATGACGTGGATCCTGGACGACGAGGCGGCCGCGCCGATCTTCCGGCAGGCAATGGATCTCGGCATCACGTTCTGGGATACCGCGAACATCTATGGCTATGGGACGTCCGAGGAGGTCGTCGGGCGGGCCCTCACGGAGTTCACCCGCCGCGAGGACATCGTCCTGGCCACCAAGCTGTTCCAGCGAATGTACGAGGGGCCCGGCGGCGGCGGGCTGTCGAGGCGGGCCATCATCGAGCAGATCGACGCCTCGCTGAAGCGCCTCGGCACCGACTACGTCGATCTGCTGCAGATCCACCGCTTCGACCCGACTGTGCCGGTCGAGGAGACGATGGAAGCGCTCCACGACGTGGTGAAGTCGGGCAAGGTCCGCTACCTCGGCGCGTCGTCGATGTGGGCGTGGCGCTTCGCGAAGCTGCAGGAGGCGGCGCGCACCCACGGCTGGACGCCGTTCGTGTCGATGCAGAACCAGTACAACCTGCTTCAGCGCGAGGAGGAGCGGGAGATGTTCGGGCTGCTCGCCGACCAGGGTGTCGGCAGCATCCCGTGGGGCCCGCTGGCGGCTGGAGTGCTGGCCCGGCCCTGGGGCCAGGAAGGGTCGACCTCCCGTGGCGCGGGCGCCCGGACGAACGACCCGCAGGGCCGGCCGATCTTCACCGACGGCGACGAGGCCATCGTCAACGCCGTGCAGCGCATCGCCGAGGCCCGCGGGGTCGCCATGGCATCGGTTGCGATGGCCTGGGTGCTGCGCAACCCCGAGGTCGATGCCCCGATCATCGGCGCGACGAAGGACCACCACCTCGCCGATGCGGTCGCCGCCTTCGATATCGCGCTGACCGACGACGAGGTCATCGCGCTGGAGGAGCACTACACCCCCCGCCTCCCCACGTTCTTCTAGCAGGGGTCCGGGGCCGACGAGCGGTCCGGTCGATAGTGCCTAGCGCAATGTGATACCGATCTGTATCGTCCGCCCCTGTGGATGAGACCAGGGACGTGCGCGGGCGCATCGTGTCGGCGGCGCGCGATTTGTTCTACGAGCAGGGAGTCACAGCAACCGGGGTCGACGCGGTCGCGGAGCGCGCCGGCGTGGGCAAGATGTCCCTCTATCGGCACTTCGCGGGCAAGGCGGAGCTGGTCGAGGCGGCCCTGCGGTCCAGGGACTCCGCCCAGCTGGATTGGCTGCTGCCCGACGAGGCCGGGCCGGCCAAGGAACGCGTCCTCGCGCTCTTCGACCGGATCGCCCGCGCCGCGAGCCGGCCGGGATTCCACGGCTGCCCCTTCGTGCGGGCGGCCGTGGAGCTGCCGGGCGACCATCCGGCCCACGGCGCAGTGCGCGACCACAAGGCCCGTCTGCTCGTGCGGCTGGAATCCGCGGCCCGCGATCTAGGCGCCACCGACCCGTCGCGGCTGGCCCGGCAGCTGTCCATGCTGGTCGATGGCGCGAGTGCCGGATGCGTCGTCCACGGCGCGAGCACTCCCGCTGAGGATGCGCGCGAGCTCGCCGATCTGGCCATGGCCGCGGCGTCTGGCGGCGGGCGATGACCCAGACCACCGCCGACGGCGCGGCGCCGCCCAACAGCGCCGCGGAGCCGGCCACGCCGCTGCGCCGTCGACGGGTGCACCCGGCGTGGATCGTCGCCGGGGTCACCTTCGTGACGATGCTGGGCGCCTCGGCGTTCCGTTCGGTGCCCAGCGTGCTGATCGATCCGCTGCACACGGAGTTCGGCTGGTCGCACGGGACGATCGGGCTGGCCATGTCGATCAACATGACGCTGTTCGGCCTGATGTCGCCCTTCGCCGCCGCGCTGATGGACCGCTTCGGCATCCGCCCGGTCGTGACGATCGCGCTGCTTCTGGTTGCGGCCGGCAGCGGCCTCACTGTGTTCATGTCATCGGTGTGGCAGTTGATGCTGTGCTGGGGCCTGCTCGTTGGGGTCGGCACGGGGTCGATGTCGATGGCATTCGTGGCCACGGTGTCGACCCGCTGGTTCGTCGCGCGCCGCGGGCTGGTCAGCGGCGTGCTGACTGCCGCAGGCGCCACCGGCCAGCTGATCTTCCTGCCGCTGATCGCCATGCTCAGCGAGAACCACGGCTGGCGCACGGCCGCCATCACCGCCTCCCTCGCGGCGACGGCCGTCGTGCCGTTGGTGCTGCTGCTGATGCGCGACCACCCGCACGACCTGGGGATTCGTGCCTATGGAGCCACCGACGCGGACCCCGGCCCACCGCCGGCCTCGCGCACCGGCAATAGCGCAGTTGTGGCCCTGCGCGGCCTGCGCCTGGCCACGCAGACGCCCGTCTTCTGGCTGCTGGCCGGCGGATTCGCCATCTGCGGTGCGACGACCAACGGCCTGATCGGCACCCATTTCATCCCCGCCGCGCATGACCACGGCATGCCCATCACCGTTGCCGCGAGCCTGCTGGCGCTCGTCGGCGTCTTCGACATCATCGGCACTATCGCGTCCGGGTGGCTGACCGATCGCTATGACCCGCGCATGCTGCTGGTCATCTACTACCTGGGCCGCGGCCTGTCCCTGCTCGCCCTGCCGTCGCTCATGTCGCCGCACACCCAGCCCACTACTTGGGTGTTCATCCTGTTCTACGGCCTGGATTGGGTCGCCACCGTGCCGCCTACCGTCGCGCTGTGCCGGGAGCACTTCGGCATATCGACACCTGTCGTGTTCGGCTGGGTCTTCGCGTCCCACCAGCTCGGCGCCGCGGCCGCAGCATCCGGCGCGGGATTCCTCCGGGACGGCAACGGCTCCTACGACATGGCCTTCCAGACCGGCGCCGGGCTCTGCGTGCTGGCCGCAGTGCTGTCCCTGCTGGTCACTCGCCCGGCCATGGCCAAGCTCGAGGCCGCGCCGCTCGAGTCCGAGCTCAGGTAGCCGGATTGTCGGGCGGCTGAAGCGAGTCCTCCTTGGGGGCCTCGTCGAACTCGGCCGCCCAGCCCTCCTCGGCCGTCGACGGATCGGGGTCCGGGCTGGGCTCCCACGGCGCCTCCCGCTCCGTGGAATCGGTCGGCTCGCTCGGCGGGGTTGTGTCAGTCATAGGTCCGAGCCTCCCCGGCCGGGACGAGCTTCATCCCCGCCGGGTGTGGGACCGCGAGGCGATGGCTCTGCTCGACGGATCGTCCCCACGCGGTCCCCACGAGGACCAGGGCGATACCGCAATATCCGGCGAGGGCCAGGCGGTCATGGGCGATCCCGATGCCGATGATCGCGGCCCAGATGGGCTCGGTCCCGAGCAGGAGACTGACGCGCGACGGCGAGGTGCGCCGGACGGCCCAGGTCTGCACCAGGAACGCGAAGACCGTGCAGACCACGACGAGATAGAAGAAGAGCAGCCCGCGCGCGGGGTCGAGCCGGGAGACGAAGCGCGGGACCGAGTCGCCGTGCAGCACCGACGTCGCGGAGAAGACCGCCGCGCAGGTCGCCAGTTGCACCGTGGTCAGGTGCAGCGAGTCCATCGGCCGGTCGGCGGACAGCCTGTGCATCGACGTGACGTGGACGGCGCGGGCGATGGCTGCGACCAGCACGAGCAGGTCACCCAGATTCGGCGGCCGCAAAACGCCGTTGCCCGCAAGAAGCGCCACTCCGATGACGGCGACGACGGCGGCGAGGAAGAAGCGCGCAGGCAGCCGCCGGCCGGACACCAGGGAGTCCAGAACCGGGGTGAACACGATCGTCAGGCTGATGATCAGCCCGGCGTTGGTGGCCGAGGTGTGGGCGATCCCGAACGTCTCGAAGGCGAAGACCGCCGCCAGCAGAACCCCGAGGATCGCCCCGACGCGCAGCTCCGGAGCGGTCACTCGGCTCCGCCGGGCGGCCACGATCGCCGCCATGAGGGCCGCCGCGATCAGCATGCGCAGCGCGAGCAGCGCCGCCACGGCACTGGGGGACACGAGCTCCTTGGCCGCGAGGTACGTCGATCCCCACGCGGCGGCCACCAGGAGCAGCAGCAGGTCGACGCGGAATCGGGTCAGGAGGCCAGTCACCCGATGATGGTCGAGCCGATCCTCAGGTAAGACAAGGCAGCAGTTTCGTGTGCGATGGGTTAGCTTGACCTTATGGAACTGGGCCAGCTCCGAGCGCTGAGGGAGCTCGGGGAGCGGGGCAGCATCGCCGCAGTAGCAGTGGCTATGCATGTCACGCCGTCCTCGGTCTCGCAGCAGATCAGCGCCCTGCAGCGCCGCTCGCCCGTCCCACTGACCTTCAAGGACGGGCGGCGAACTGCCCTCACCGACGCCGGACGTGCCCTGGCAGCGGCGGCGATCGACGTCGAGGTTGCGCTGGAGCGGGCCGAGCAGGCGGTGGCGCGCTTCCAGGTCGACCAGTCGGGCGCCGTGTCGGTTGCCGCCTTCCACAGTGCGGGCTTGGCGATCTTCGGTGCGTTGATCTCCGCATTGCATAGCCCCGACCAGCCGCGCGTCCGGCTCAGCGACTTCGATGTGGCGCAGGAGGACTTCCCGCCGCTCACCTCCGACCACGACCTCGTCCTCGCGCATCGACTGGTCGGCAGCCCGCCGTGGCCGGCGACGGTGCGGGTGGAGCCGCTGCTGTTCGAGCCCCTGGACATCGCCGTCCGCCGCGACCATCGACTGGCCGCCAAGGCCGAGATCGAGCCGGCGGATCTGCGCGACCAGGAATGGGTGGCGGTCCAGGAGGGATTCCCGCTGGAGCAGGCCATCACCGTGCTCGCCGGAATCGGCGGCCGCGAAGCGCGCATCGTCCATCGGATCAACGAGTTCCTCGTCGCGGCCGCTGTTGTCTCCGCGAGCGGCTGCATCGCGCTGATGCCCCGCTACACGACGGACCTTTATCACCACCCAGATCTGGTGCTCCGCCCGCTGGCTCATCCGGGGCTCGGCCGTTACATCGACTGCCTCGCCCGGCCGGAGACCCTCGAGCGGGCCACCGTGAAGACGGTCCTGGCCCAGATCAAGACGATCGCGACGGGCCTCACCCAGCGCTAGACCGGCTCCGGGACGGTGTGCGAGTCGCTGAGGCTGAGGGCGCCTCCGGCCGCGACGAGCCCGACGACCACTGCGAGCAGGCCATAGGTGATCCGCTCGCCGTGGAAGAAGGACGCGACGAGGTCGCTGCTCCAGACGCCGGCGGGCAGCTGGGTGGTGACCAGCGCCGCGATCAGCGTGCCGACGACGGCCGTGCCGATGCTGGTGCCGACTTCCTGAGCGGTGTCGTTGAGGGCCGCGCCGATCGACGTGCGGTTGCTGGTCATGGCATCGATCAGGGCCACGGCGCAGATCGTCATGACGGTGCGGAGCCCGACGGTCATGAGCACCATGCAGGCGGCGATGGCGGGATAGCCGCGCTCCACGCCCCAGGAGAGACCGGCGAGCGAGCCGGACAGACAGGCCGCCCCGACCAAGCACGCTATGCGATGGCCGAATTGACGGGCGAGCCACTCCGACACCGGCGTCGCCGCGAGCATCGTCACGATGATCGGCAGATTGGCCAGCCCGGCGCGCATCGGGCTCCATCCATAGGCGTACTGGAAGTGCAGGATGAGGCCGAACA
>JAOPVO010000124.1 GCA_025966155.1 Pseudonocardiales bacterium | reverse complement strand
CGACACATCGGCTGTGACGTCCAGGCTCTGCGGGACGCCGCCGGCGCCGGCGATCAGCGCCGAGAGCTGCATCGCGTAGCAGGACGAGTGCGCCGCGGCGATGAGCTCCTCGGGGCTGGTCGTGCCCCCGGCGTCCTCGGCCGCGCGCTTCGGGAACGACACGTCGAACGTGCCGGCCTTGGAGCTGGACAGCTCGACCTGGCCGCCGCCGGTCTCGAGGGTGCCGTTCCAGGCGGTGCGGGCGGTGCGTACGGGCATGAGTGCTCCTTCGTCGATGATGTGTCTCGCTGGGACAACAGCGGGGCGAGCGGCCCCGTTCCCGCTGGGTCAGGCTGCACCCCTCCTGTACCCCGAAGTTTTGGCAATGGTTTGTCGCTGAGCGACCAACCATTGCCTTGACTTGAGGGATCAGGCCTGATCGGAGTGCCTCGCCAGCCGGTCCGTGGAGAAGGCGTTGGCCCCGCGGACGATCACAGTCTTGTCGCGGCGCGCGTACTTGTGGGTGATGGCGTCCAGGGCGGCCACGCTCGAGGCGTCCCACACGTGGGCCTCGGAGAGGTCGATGACGATCTGGGCGGGGTCGCCGGCGTAGTCGAACTGGGTGACCAGATCGTTGCTGGAGGCGAAGAACAGCGCGCCGCGCACCTCATATATGCGGGTGCCGCCGTCCGGGGTCAGTTCGCTCTCGACCTCGACGACATGGGCCACCCGGCGGGCGAACAGGACGCAGGCCACGACCACGCCGACCGCTACGCCGATCGCGAGGTTCCGGGTCAGGAGCACCACGACCACCGTGGTCACCATCACCGCGGTCTCGCTGCGCGGCATCGTTGGCAGGGTGCGCAGGCTGTGCCAGTCGATGGTCGCGCCGGACACGAAGATCATGACCGCGACCAGCGCCGCCATCGGGATCCTCGCGACGGCATCGCCCAGCACCACAACGAGCACGAGCAGCAGCGCGCCGGCCAGGAACGTCGACAGCCGGGTCCGGGCGCCGGAGCGCACATTCATCATCGTCTGCCCGATCATCGCGCACCCGCCCATCCCGCCGAAGAACCCGGTGACGATGTTGGCGACGCCCTGACCCCACGATTCGCGGGTCTTGTTCGACGCGGTGTCGGTCAGGTCGTCGACGACCTTCGCGGTGAGCAGCGACTCGAGCAGGCCGACGAAGGCGATGGCGATTGCATAAGGGGCGATGATCCGGAGCGTCTCAAGGGTGAAGGGGACGTCGGGCAGGCCGAGGGTCGGGAGGCTGTCCGGCAGCGTCCCCTCGTCGCCGACGGTCGGGATGTCGGTAAGCCCGAACCCGACGGTGATGGCGGTCAGCGCGGCGACGGCGATGAGCGGCGGCGGGATCACTGTGGTCAGGCGCGGCAGCAGCAGGATGATCGCCAAGCCCAGCGCGGTGAGCGGATAGACCAGCCACGGCACGTCGACGAGGTGGGTGATCTGGGCCTCGAAGATCATGATCGCCAGCGCATTGACGAACCCGATCATGACGCTGCGCGGGATGAAGCGCATGAGCCGCGCGACGCCGCCGGCCGCGAGCAGGACCTGCAGCGCGCCGCCGAGGATCACTGCGGCGATCAGGTACTGCAGGCCATGGGCGTCGACGAGCGGCGCCACGACGAGGGCCACCGCGCCGGTCGCCGCGCTGATCATGGCCGGGCGGCCACCGGTGACGGAGATCGTGATGGCCATCGTGAAGGCGGAGAACAGCCCGACCGCAGGGTCGACGCCGGCGAGGATCGAGAAGCTGATCGCCTCCGGGATCAGCGCCAGCGCCACGACGAGCCCGGCGAGAATCTCCGTCCGGGCGACGGTCGGGCTGGTCAGCCACGTCGGCAATACAGGACGGGGCACCCAGGCATCGAACCATCGCCCGGCCTTCGACGCCGCGCCTTGTGGTGAACCTCGCGACAGTTGGCGGCCTGCGTGGGCGGCGCACCGCCCGCAGCGGCCCCGGAAATCGGCGTGCGCGGCGGCGGACACTTCGTCCATGGACCTCGCGATCCCCGAAGTCGTCCGGCGCAAGGCCGAGTTGGAGGGCCGCGCCTCCTGGGTCGATGCGCTACCGGCGGTTCTGGCCGGCCTCGCCGAGGAGTGGTCGCTGACGATCGGGCCGGTGTTCGACGGCGGCACCGAGGCATTCGTCGCCGCGGCTGTCGATGCGGCAGGGGCGAAGATGGTGCTCAAGCTGATGGTCCCGCGCGGGACGGACGTGGTCGCCGACGAGATCACCGTGCTGCGCCTGGCCGACGGCGACGGCTGCGTCCGGCTGCTGCGCGTCGACCTCGATCGGGGCGCGCTGCTGCTCGAGCGGCTCGGCCCGTCCATGTTCGATCTCGGCCTGCCATTCGAGCAGCGACTGCCCATTCTGGCGGACCTCGCCGCCCGCATCTGGCGGCCGGCACCCGACTGCGGTCTGCCGACCGGCGCTCAGAAGGCCGGCTGGCTGGCCGAGCTGATCCCGTCACAATGGGAATCCCTCGGACGTCCGTGCGCCGAGGCCGCGATCGAGCACGCGCTCACCTGCGCGTCCCGCCGCGGGGCCGCGCATGATGACGAGCGGGCTCGGTTGCTGCACGGCGACGTCCAGCAGTGGAACGCGCTGCAGACGCCGGACGGCAGCTTCACGCTGATCGACCCGGATGGACTGCTAGCCGAACCGGAGTACGACCTCGGAATCCTGATGCGGGAGGACCCGGTCGAGCTCGTGCGCGATGGGCCATTCGCGCGGGCGCAGTGGCTGGCGAACCGAACCGGCTGCGACGCCCTCGCGATCTGGGAGTGGGGAGTCATCGAGCGGGTGTCGACGGGGTTGCTGGCCGCGGCGGTCGGGCTCCAGCCGGCGGGCGATCAGATGCTGCGCGCGGCCGAGGTCGCGGTGGACGTCGCGGTCGACTGACGCGCGGGCGCCGAGCCGGGCCGGGGACGGTGTGGCGCACTGTCCGTGTGCCGCCACCGACGTCCGCGCCCCCGATACAGTCGGGCGATGTCGGCACGCACGAGGACCCTGGCTATGTTCGCCGTCCCGGGGGCGCTGCTCGTCGCCGCCGTCGGCTGCGCGATCGCCGCGGTTCTTGGGAGCGGCGCGGTCTACGCGTGGGCCGCGCTCGCGCTGGTGATCGTCGCGTTCTGGACGGGCCTCGCGCTGTCGATCGCCGTCGGCATCCGGGCCCGGAACCGCCTGACCGCCCGGCTGACCCCGACGCACACCGCTGCCGAGCTCGAGGCCGCCGATCGTGACGGCCGTCTGTCGCC
>JAOPVO010000117.1 GCA_025966155.1 Pseudonocardiales bacterium | reverse complement strand
GTGCATGGCTTCCCGGAGCTGGCGTACTCGTGGCGGAAGGTCATGCCGCTGCTGGCCGCAGCCGGCTATCACGTCATCGCGCCGGACGTGCGGGGCTACGGGCGGACGACCGGCTGGGACGTGACGGCTGCTTCGGGTCGGGCGGCATTCGGGATGCTGACGTCGGTGGTGGACGCGATAGGGCTGATCAACGCGCTCGGGCACCGGACGGCAGCCGTCATCGGACATGACTATGGATCGTCGGTGGCGGCGTGGTGCGCGCTGTCGCGCCCGGATGTGTTCACCGCGGTTGCGATGATGAGCGCGCCCTTCGGCGGCGGGCCCCGGCTGCCGTTCGGCACCCTCGACGCGTCGCCGGCGCCGCGGCCCTCGGGCCCGGACATCCATTCGTCCCTGGCCGCGCTCGACCGGCCGCGCAAGATCTACACCTGGTACTACTCCGGCGACGACGCCAATGACAACATGACGCACGCCCCGCAGGGATTGCCGGCTTTCCTTCGCGCCTACTACCACCACAAGAGCGCGGACTGGGACGGCAATAAGCCATTCCGGCTGGCGTCATACACAGCCGACCAGCTGGCGCTGATGCCGACGTACTACATCATGGATCTGGCTGCGGGGATGGCCGAGACAGTGGCGGCGCACATGCCGACGCCGGCTGAGGTCGCGGCCGCCACGTGGCTGCCCGATGCTGAGCTGGCTGTGTACGCCGAGGAGTACGGGCGCACGACCTTCCGCGGCGGCCTCGAGTGGTACCGGCGCGGGACCGGCGGTCTCGATGTGCCGTCGCTGGAGCTATTCGCCGGGCGCACGATCGATCAGCCATCAATCTTCATCGCCGGGGCCAGCGACTGGGGCGTGTACCAGAACCCCGGCGCCGTGGAGCGGATGGAGCAGTCCGCCTGCACGCAGATGCGCGGCGTGCACCTGATCGACGGAGCCGGCCACTGGGTCCAGCAGGAGCAGCCCGAGGCAACCGCCGACCTGCTGATCGGCTTCCTTAAAGCGGACTACCGTCCCAGCGCCTGACGGGGCGCCGATGCCCAGGCGGCTCGAGTGCTGAGCCGGATTAGATCGGCGGCTCCGATCGTGGCCCTGCTGCTCTCTGTCGCGTCCGGCTGCACGTCGCCCAGCGAAGACGTCAAGCGCACGGTGCCCGCCGCCGTCTCGGACGAGGCGCGCGGCGCCCTGAATCTGCTGGACTCGCTGACTGTGTTGCGGAAGCGGCCGAACATCGCCGGCTATGAACGGGGCTGCTCGCCTTCGCAGGCGTGCACGTTCGGGCCGGCGTGGAGCGACGACACCTCAGCGCCCGGGTCCCACAACGGCTGCGATACGCGCAACGACGTGCTGCTGGCGCAGCTGCGCAACCCGGTGCTGCGCGCGGGGTCAGACTGCGTGGTCGTCGCGGGCGAGCTCGACGAGCCCTTCACCGGGCGGACGGTGCAGTGGCAGAAGTCCGACGGCGGTTCATTGCAGGTCGACCACATCGTCCCTCTGGCCTACGCCTACGACGCGGGCGCATCCGCGTGGACCCAGGATGAGCGGGCCGCCTTCGCCAACGACCCGGATCTGGTGCTGCTGCTGGTGGACGGCGCGCAGAACCAATCGAAGGGCGATTCCGGCCCGTCGACCTGGATGCCGCCCAACCGCGGATTCTGGTGCGACTACGACATCCGGTTCGTCCAGATCCTGGCCCACTACTCGTTGAGTGTCGTCGCGGCGGACCGGGATGCAATCCGCTCAGTCCTCGCTACGTGCGACTAGCCCAGACACCACGTTCGACCCGCCTCGGGCTAGCGGCCCGACCAGAAGTCGTCTTTGCGCAGGTTGCCGGGCTGCCAGGTCGATAGGTGACGGGCGACCTCGTAGATCCGGTCAGCCGTCGCCAGATCCAGGGCGGACGCCTGGCCGCGCAGGAAGCCGGCGATCTGGGACCGCGGGACGACGTGCACGGCCCCGCCGCGCGGGCCGACCTTGACCGTCGCGGGCTGGAGCGTGCCCAGGACCGCGATGACGCCACGCACCTCGACGGCGAATCCGGCGGCGTTGCTCAGCAGCTTGGCGGCGCGCTTGGCGTTCTGGCGGACGCTGCGGACGTGGGACTGCGTATAGCGATTGACCTTGATCGCATCGCCGACCAGCCACGCGTCGGCATCGGGCACGCCCCGGGTGTGGATCGCGAAGACCCCGCCGAGGCCGATGGCCACCTGGTCGATATCGCTGCCGCGGTCGGACACCGGGATCTCGTTGAGGATCCGCCAGGAATCCCCCAGGATCGCCAGACCGCGGGCGATCTCCTGCTCATCGGGGCCGAGTCGCTGCAGCGGCACCGACGACGGCAGCGGAGCCAGCGGATCGATGACGTTGGAGTGGCGCGCGGTGTACTCGACGAACGTGAACGGCGGCGCGAGCTCGCCCGGGTTCACAGTCATATGGCACTCCACACATCTGCGCCCCGCAATCGGACGCTCTCGCAATTCGTCTGCGCAACGTAACACACGTTAAGTCGACGTGAATAGGACATAATGGACGAATCGCGAGTCGCGATGCGGCTAGTCCAGCACCTTCGGGATGGCCCCGTTGCTGCAGGCGATTATCGTCCCCGGCGGCACCGTCATGATGTAGCCGGCGGCTCCGGGGGACGGCTGGCAGGCGACGCTGGCCAGCCCATCCGCGCCCACCTTCGCGTCGATCGGGACCATGGCCGACGGGCCGAAGCCGTCCTGGGTTCCCGCGGGATCAGCCGTCCGGGCCGGGCCGGGGCGGTTGGTGGAACCGCCAAGCACCCCGCCGCCGAAGTAGACCGCGGCGATGATGCCAGCCGCGATCAGGCACATGACCCAGGTGCCGAGGGCCATGTGGCGGTTCGACAGGCCGCGCCCGCGCCGAGGCTTCGGGGCGGGACGCCAAGCCTGCGGCGAGCCACCGCCGTATCCCCGCGAGCCGGCGCTGACGGACCGCATCGCGTCCACCGACGGGAACAGCGTCGCGCGCGCACTCGACGGGAGGGCATCGAAGGCCGCCGACAGCGCCATCGCCTGCGTGAAGTCCCCGGATCGGGTTGCCCGCTGCATCGCATCGTCGTAGGCGAAGCGCAGGTCGCCCTCGGTGCAGGATCGATTGAGCCCGAGCATCTGGTGCAGATCGCGCACAGGCACGTGCCGTTCCTCCTTGCCGAATGAGACCCTCGCGAACTTAGCAGTCGTTAAGTGGACGTGAAAGTTAGATGCGGTGACCGGCGGATGAACCTTGACGCCGGGACGTGCGCCCTGTCGCATGGGGCCGCATCGCGTTCAACGCCGAACCAGTGCTTGCGACAGTGGGAGATAGCCGTGCCGGAGATCAGGACTGTGCTTGTCGCCAATCGAGGCGAGATCGCCATTCGCGTCCTGCGCGCCGCGTCCGAGCTCGGCCTGCGGACGGTGGCCGTCTACTCCACCGACGATGCGGCCTCGCTGCACGTCCGGCGGGCCGATGTCGCGGTGGCACTGGGCTCGAGCGGGGCCGCCGCGTACCTGGGCATCGACCGCGTACTCGCCCTCGCCGTGGACGCCGGGGCCGATGCCATCCACCCCGGCTACGGCTTCCTCAGCGAGAGCGCCGAGTTCGCCCGACGCTGCGCCGACGCCGGGGTCGTGTTCATCGGGCCGACGCCCGACGTGCTCACCCGCTTCGGCGACAAGGCCGCCGCACGGGCGCTGGCCGTCGAGCTCGGCGTCCCGGTGATGCGCGGGACCGACGGCGGGGTCTCGGTCGACGGTGCCGTCGACTTCCTGCGCAGCCTCGGCGGGGCGCCGATGATCCTGAAGGCGACGGCCGGCGGCGGCGGCCGCGGCAGCCGAATCGTGGGCGACCCGTCCGATGTCGCGGCGCTGTATGAGCGGTGCCGGTCCGAGGCGCTCGCCGCATTCGGCGACGGCACCCTCTTCGCCGAGGAGCTGATGGCCAATGCCCGGCATATCGAGGTTCAGATCATCGGCGACGGCGGCGGGAACGTTAGCCACCTTGGGGAGCGCGACTGCAGCATCCAGCGGCGGCACCAGAAGCTGGTCGAGATCGCGCCCGCGCCCGGGCTCGATCCGGCGGTCCGGCACCGGCTCACCAGCGATGCCGTGCGCATGGCGTCCGCGGTGGGCTACAGCAGCCTGGGCACCTTCGAGTTCCTGGTCGACGCCGGTACCGGGCGGCACGTGTTCATCGAGGCCAACCCACGGCTCCAGGTCGAGCACACCGTCACCGAGGAGGTGCTCGGCATCGACCTCGTCCAGGCCCAGATCCGCCTGGCCACCGGCGAATCGCTATCCGATCTCGGCCTGGACCAGGCCTCGGTCCCGATGCCCCGCGGGGTCGCCGTGCAGTGCCGGGTGAATATGGAGACGATGCTGGCCGACGGGACCGTCCGCCCCGGCGGCGGGGAGCTGTCCGTCTTCGAGGTGCCGTCGGGCCCGGGCTACCGCACGGACTCGTTCGGATATGCCGGCTATCGAACGAGCGCGAGCTTCGACTCGCTGCTGGCCAAGGTGATCGTCCACAGCCCGTCGCCTCGCCTCGAGGACGCGCTGCGTAAGGCCGATCGCGCGCTGCGCGAGCTGCGCATCGAGGGCGCGCCTACGAATGTGGCCTTCCTGCGGGCCCTGGTGACGCACGACGCGGTGCGCGCCGGCAGGGCCACGACCCGCTTTGTCGACGAGAGCCTCACCGACCTGCTCGCCGCGCCGGACGCGGCTATCGCCGACCCGCTCGCCGTGCTCGATCACGCGGCCGCCTCGACCCGCCCCCGTGCGCACGCGGATGGGCCGGACGGCGCAGTGGGTGTGAGCGCCCCGATGCAGGGCACGGTCGTCCAGATCGCAGTAGCCGAGGGCGATGCCGTCTCGGCCGGCCAGGAGCTGCTGATCATGGAGGCCATGAAGATGGAGCACGCCGTGGTCGCCGCAAGGTCGGGGTTCGTTCGCCGGATCGACGTCTCGATCGGCGACACCGTCTACGAGGATGGGGCACTCCTCTACATCGAGCCCGCCGACGTCGACGGGCTCGTCGGACCCGAGGCCGTGTCGGGGAATCTCGACGAGGTGCGCGCCGATGCCGCCACCGTGATCGCCCGCCACGAGTTGACGCTCGACGCCGCCCGGCCCGAGGCGATTGCCCGCCGTCGCAAGACCGCGCAGCGCACCGCACGGGAGAACATCGACGACCTATGCGAAGCCGGGACCTTCTCCGAATACGGGTCGCTGGCGTACGCAGCCGGGGCTGACCTGTCCGCGGCGGAGGCGATCCGCAAGTACCCCGCCGATGGGATGGTGTGCGGGGTGGGCGCCATCAACGCCGACCTCTACGGGCCCGATGCATCGCGGGCTGTGGTTCTGTCCTACGACTACACGGTGCTGGCCGGCACGCAAGGATCGATCAACCACCCGAAGACTGACCGGATGCTGGACCTGGCCGGGAAGTGGAAGCTGCCGGTGGTGTTCTTCACCGAGGGCGGCGGCGGCCGGGCCGGCACCGGCGGCAGCCGCAGCGGGGAGTCCAGCGCCGAGGAGTCGGGCGCGGCGGCCCCGCCGCGCAGCGGGCTGAGCACGCCGACCTGGATCGCGATGGCGCGGCTCAACGGGGTCGTCCCCACTGTGGCGATCAACTCGGGCCGATGCTTCGCCGGCAATGCAGCCCTGTTCGGCGGCGCCGACGTCACGATCGCCACCGAGTACTCGAACATCGGGATGGGCGGCCCGGCCATGATCGAGGGCGGCGGCCTCGGCGTCTACTCCCCCGACGAGGTCGGGCCGATCGAGGTCCAGCTCAAGAGCGGCGTCGTCGACATCGCGGTGGCCGATGAGGCCGAGGCCGTTGCCGTGGCGAAGAAGTACCTGTCCTACTTCCAGGGCCGACTGCCGGCGGGCGAGGCCGGGGATCAGCGCGTGCTGCGCAATGTGGTGCCGGAGAACCGCCTGCGCAGCTATGAGATCCGGGACGTCATCGAGGGATTCACCGATATCGGCAGCTTCCTGGAGCTGCGCCGGCACTTCGGGCTGGGCATGGTGACGGGGTTCGCCCGCGTCGAGGGCCGGCCGATCGGGGTGCTCGCGAACAACCCCAAGCACCTCGGCGGGGCCATCGACTCCGACGGCGCGGACAAGGCCGCGCGGTTCATGCAGCTGGTCGACGCGTTCGACATCCCGTTGGTCGTGCTCTGCGATACCCCGGGGATCATGGTCGGGCCCGAGGTCGAGAAGACCGGGCTGGTCCGGCACGCTAACCGGGTGTTCCTGACCGGCGCGAACCTCACCATCCCGACCTTCATGGTCGTGGTGCGCAAGGCGATCGGCCTTGGTGCGATGGCCATGGGCGGCGGATCGCTGAAGGCGCCGATGTTCGCCGTGGGCTGGCCGACCAGCGAGATCGCCGGGATGGGCCTCGAGGGCCAGGTCAAGCTCGGCTACCGCATCGAGCTGGCTGCCATCGCCGATCCGGCCGAGCGCGCCGCCCGCTACAACCAGCTGGTGGCGAAGGCCTATGAATCGAGCAAGGGAATCCACCACGCAGAGGGCTTCGGCCTGGACGACGTGATCGACCCGGCCGACACCCGCCAGTGGATCGCCCAGGGGCTCCGCTCGGTCGAGGGCCGCGTCCGGGCCGAGTACCCGAGGCGCGTCGACGTCTGGTGAGACTGCTGGGGGTTCCCGTTCGGGTGGGTCGCGCCCATACTTCGGCCTGTGATCACGGACTCCAGCTGGGTCGACTCCATGCCCGATGTCTACGACCGCTGCCTCGGCCCGTCGCTGTTCGCGCCATTCGGCGCGCATCTCGGGGCGGCGGCCGCCGCTTTCGCCCCGGTCCGCGTGCTTGAGCTGGCCGCTGGCACCGGCATCGCCACCCGCGAGCTGGTCCGCGCATTGCCATCGGCCAGCATCGCCGCCACCGATCTCAACCCGTCGATGGTGGCCTGGGCGGCCAGCCGGGTCCCCGGCGCTACGTGGGGCCAGGCCGATGCGCAGGCGCTGCCGATGCCCGACGGGTCCTTCGACCTCGTGGTCTGCCAGTTCGGCGCGATGTTCTTCGCCGACAAGCCGGCCGCGTTCGCCGAGATGGCCCGCGTGCTCGCACCCGGCGGCCACGTGGTCCTGGTCGTCTGGGACCGGGTCGAGCTTTCGCCGTTCCCCCGCGCGCTGGTCGAGGGCGTCCGCGCGGTGCTGCCCGAGAATCCCCCGGACTTCGTCGCCCGAGTGCCGCACGGCTACAACGACCTGGCGCAGGTCAAGTCGGACATCGAGGCCGGCGGGCTCGTCGACGTCGCGATCGACCGGGTGGTCATGCGCGGCACAGCGTCCTCGGCCGATCAACTGGCGGAGGGCTTCTGCATGGGCACGCCCCTGCGCTTCGACCTCGAGCAACGAGGCGACCTGGCCGCATTGCGCGACGCCGTCGCAGGCGAGATGACCGCGCGACTGGGTCAGGGGCCCATCGAGGGCGACCTCGCTGCCATCCAGATCACCGCCGCCCGCCGCTGAGCCCCGTAGCCGGCTATCCGATCGGCCACCAGCCGCGCCAGCCGTCGGCGAATCCCGGCTCCCACGCCGCTGTGTAGATGCGCCCGTCCGTCCCGACCACAAATATGTCCAGCTTGTCGGCGCTGCGCGACACCGCACTGACCGTCGCACCGGCCGCCGCGCGGCCGCCCTGGATTCCCCACCAGCCGTGCCAGCCGTCGGTGAATCCCGGCTCCCACGCCGCCGAGCGCACCGCGCCGCCGCTATCGGTGAGGAACAGGTCGATGTGATCCAGCGACCGCGACACCCCCGTCACCGCGGACGTGGCCGGCACCACCGCGTCGAGCACCGGCGACCACCCGCGCCAGCCCCCGACGAAGCCGGGCTCCCACGCCGCCTGCCACACGTGGGAGTCGGTTCCGACCACGAAGACATCGAGTTTGTCCGGTGCGCGCGACAGGGCCGTCACCGCAGCACCAGGTGCGGCGCGGCCCCCGGCGACCTCCCACCAGCCGTGCCAGCCATCGGCGAAGCCCGGCTCCCACGCCGCCGACAGAATCCGCCCGCCGACGTCGGTCACGAAGATGTCGAGGTGATCGAGGCTCCGCGACACCACGTGCACCGCCGATCCCGGGGGCACCACCGCGTCGCCGATGCGCCACCAGCCGCGCCACCCTTCGGCGGAGCCGGGCTCCCAGGCCGCGGTGTAGACCCGCGAATCCGTGCCCACCACGAAGATGTCGAGGAAATCCGGCCGGCGGGAGACCGCCGTCACGGCTCCCCCGGGCGCCGTCTGGCCATTCTGGATCGGCCACCAACCGTGCCAGCCATCGGCGAACGCCGGCTCCCATGCGGCGGTTCGGATCAGCCCGTCGGATCCGGCCGCGAAGACGTCGAGGTGATCGGCGCTGCGCGAGACCGCGGTCACCGAGCCGCCCGGCAGCGCGGGCATGGCGGGCAGCGCGGCCCAACCGTGCCAGCCGTCCGGGAACGCCGGCTCCCACGCCGCAGTGCGCACATTCGAAGGCCCGCCGGTGGTGACGATGTCGAGGTGGTCAGAACTGCGGACCGCTGCGGCGATCGGCAGGCGCCCCGGCGCAGCAACGGTCGGCCATCGTCCGATGACGCCGTTCACCTTGTACTCCAGGATGTAGTCAGCCGGGTTGACCGGGAAGTGGCCCGCTCCCTGATCGGCCATGTACTTCACGTAGCTGGGCTCGTTCATCCACTTGCACAGCCAATACGACTTCAGCGGCCCGGCCGGGAAGACGGGCTGATTCGTCACCGGATTGATGAACGTGAACTCCAACTCCGTGTTCAGGTCCGGCGCGGGCCACCACAGGTCGTGGTCGGCGATCGTCGCCAGCTGCGCGAGCAGAGCGCCCGCCATGGGCTGCGGCACGCCCGGCAGCGAGGTCGGCTTGATCTTGCCCGGTATTCGGCGATACACCCCCACCTCGCCGCCGATGCCGCCGGGGAAGAACTGCAGCCCGAGGAACTTCTGGCACCAGCCCTTCCATAGCTGAATGACGACCGGCTCCCCGTTGATGGTCGACTCAATCGACACTGCGTCGTAACCCGGCCACCGGAGCGCGTCGAAGCAGGGCAGCACACTGCACATGCGCTGCCACTGCTCCGACGTCTCGACGAACGAGTACCCGCGCGAATCCGTGGAGGCGATGGTCGGGGTGTTGAAGTTCACCACTGTGCCCGAGGCCCAAAGGGCGCGCCCGTCCACGGCGTAGATGACGAAATTGCCGTCGTCCTGCAGGATCGCCGAGGCCCCGATGTTGCCTCCGGTGTTCGATGACCACACGACCGATCCATCGCCGGCGAATGCGACCAGGTTGCCGTGGCCCTGCATCACCAGCGCCGCATAGGGCTTGGCCGACGGCGGCGAGGTCCATAGCGTCAACCGCCCCTGGGACCTGTAGAGGCCCAGACCAGAGGGCAGGAGAGTCAGCCGAACCCACCCGTTGGCCGAACTGAGTTCATCGTTGAGCGGCAGTCGGTCCCCGGCGTGAAGAGCATCCATCAGGTCTCCCGGACTCGGTAGTGGTGATCGAACACCCTCAGCGCGAAGATCGTCTAGAGCTAATATTCACGTTAAGTAATTGGACGACGCGAAACCTGTTGCTGCCTACCGATTGGCGCTAATCTGCAGGCGATTACACGGGAATGGCATGCAGCAGGAGGGTTCATGGCGCTTCCTCTCGTGCTGGCCGGACCCATAGTGCGCAAAGTTGATGCGCAGTCGGTGACGATCTGGATCGCGCTGTCCGAGCCGGGCTGGGTGCGGGTCAAAGTCTGGGAGGGCGACCAGACAAGCACCGGCCCAGGGACCGTGCAGAGCGGCGCCGCGCCGGCCGCCGAGGACGTGGGCACCCTTGCGCGCAAATGGGGCGAGCACCTTTATACGGCCACAGCGACCGCCTCTTCCAGCGGGCTTGGCAGCCTCACGAACGGCCGCGTGTACTCCTACGACGTCGTCCACGAGGGCGTGGGGCTGCAGGGCCTCGGGCTCCTCGAGGACAGCTCCGGCGCAGTGGACGGCATCGACGCCGCCGCCCCGCCACGGCTGGCGCTGGGCTACCTCACCGACCGGCTGCCGACATTCGTCACGCCGGCCCCGCTCATCCCGGGCCTCCGCCTGGCCCACACCTCATGCCGCAAGCCCCACGGCCTGGGCCCAGATGCCCTGGCGTGGATGGATGACGTCATCGAGGGCAACCGGCTCAATATCGACAAGCGCCCGCAGCAGCTGTTCCTGACCGGGGACCAGATCTACGCCGATGATGTGGCCGGCTCATTGCTGGCGATGCTCCAGCCCATCGCCGCGGAGCTGCTCGGCTTCGCCGAGGACATCCCCATGTCGGGCGGCGCGGCCGGCAGCAACGCCGCGCGCACGCCGCTGACTGGACTGCCGCCGCTGCGCCGCGGCCGCCTCTGCGCCGAGGTCGCCAAATTCACCTCGACGGACTGCGCCAGCCACCTGCTCGGGTTCGGGGAGTTCGCCGCGATGTACCTCGCGGTCTGGAGCCCCCGGGTCTGGCGGGCAGTCCCGGCCCGCGCGGACCTGTTCACCGATGTCGCGCCGGCCGACCGCGAATCACGCCACCTGACCGACTTCGAGGCCCATCACGGCAGCCGCGCGAAGTGGGACGCCGCGGATCTGGCGCTGGAGAAGGTCGGCGGGGGCACCGGGCCCGAGCGCGACCGGATCGAGGCCTTCAAGCTCACAGTGGCCAAGGTGGCCCGCGTGCTGGCCAATTCGGCTACGTACATGGTGTTCGACGATCACGAGATCACCGACGACTGGTACATCAGCGCGCCGTGGCGCACCCGGGTGCTGGCCTCCCCGATGGGCCGGTCGGTGCTGCGCAACGGGTTGATGGCGTACGCGGTGTTCCAGGCGCCAGGCAACGACCCCGACCGCTGGCGGGCCGGCGCCTTCGACCCCGCCAGCGGCAAGCTGAATTCGGAGGTCGTCCTGCACGACGAGATCGTCGCGCTGCTCGCCGAGGGCGTGGCGTCGACGCGGCCGCAGGAGGACAAGGTCGACGCACTCATCGGGCTGACGTCGCCCATGAACACACCGGATACCGAGCCCAGGGCCCGATTCCACTACACCGTCGACGGACCGCGGCATCGCGTCGTTGTGCTCGACACCCGCACGTGGCGCACCTACGACTCGGCCACCCGGCACAGCCCGCCCAAGCTGGTGGGGACGTCGCTGGACAAGATGCTCCCGGCCGGGCCGCTGGCCGACGGGCGCGAGATGCTGATCGTCGTGTCGGCCGCGCCGGTGCTGTTCCCGCGCATCTTCGACGCCCTCGTTCAGCCGGCGGCGGCCGCGGTGTTCGACCTCAGGGCGCACATGGTGCGCGGCGAGGCGTTCAACCCCGCCGACCCGAAGCCGAGCCTGGTTGGCAGCGAGGAGTGGGACGTCGAGGGCTGGGGCGCGGACGAAACCGCCTTCCACGCCCTGATCCGGCGCCTCGGCAGCTATCCCAGCGTGGTCGTGCTGGGCGGTGATGTGCATTTCGCGTCCAGCCTCGTCTGCGATGTGTGGAACAAGGGCGACGATGTGGCCGACAGCCGGATCATGCAATGCGTCAGCAGCGCCTCGCACAACGAGCCGCCGCCGGGCATGCGGGCGGTCCTTCGGGCTCAGCGCAGCGCGCAGCATCTACTGCAGGGCAAAGCCGTCGAGCGGCTGGGCTGGGACGGCGACCACGGCATTGTGCTGGCGAGCGGCGCGCACATCCAGCCCGGCCGCCGGGCCCGGCTGAGGCAGTCCCCCACCTATGTCCCGGCCGCCGGGTGGCCCGCGGGCACGACCATCGCCTCGGCCAAGCCGCCGGACGTGCGCTACCGTGTCGCCGTCCTGCGCGATGAGCGGCCCGCGTTCGAGCTCGGCATCGACGCCCCGCACCTGCCGACGCTGCCGGCCTGGAATCCCGCCGATCCCATCGCCACCTATGCCGATGTTGCGACGGCCCACCAGCAGCTGGTGACGAACAGCAAGGACCCGATCCGGCTCATGGTGTTCCGCAGCAACATCGGGCTCGTGTCGTTCGCGCCGTCGGGGATGGCCAACGGGTACACCGCCACCCACGCCGTGATGTCCCCGGTCGGCGACGGCACGACCGGGGCCGATTTCACCCACCACGTCGTCGACATGGCGCTCACCGCCGCGGCGACCGGCCCGGCGTTCGCGATCGGGGGCTGAGGGCCATGACCGAGCCGGCGAAGCCGAAGCCGAACGCGTTCCAGAAGATCGCGAAGTGGGGCGAGGAGACCGTCGAGTGGGTCGAGGCCACGTTCAGCGACCCGGTCCTGGCCGAGCAGCTGCGGGCCGACCTGGGGCTGGAGTCGGCTACGACGGTCCTGCCGCAGATGCTCGATCTGCGGGTCAAGACCAAGATCGACGAGTTCATCGCCAAACAGGACGTCGACGAGGCCGCGCTGATCGGGGTCG
>JAOPVO010000101.1 GCA_025966155.1 Pseudonocardiales bacterium | reverse complement strand
TGGCACCCGACGTCGGACGCCGGTGGATATGGCCGCCAGCTCTCGTCGGGTTGATAACAGCCCCACGCCGCGACGCGGCTGTCACGCGGTCGGCTACATGTTCCAGCTGCACACGACTCGCGCCTTGCCCGTCCAGATGACAGTGCGAATCAGACTGCTGGGACGTCCCGGTTTGGCCGTCAGGTCAGGTCGACGAGGGGTCGGGTCGTTCATCTGGGCGGTCTGCTGCCAGCGCGGCTAGAGCGTCGGCGTCGCGGTGGCGCCCCTGGGCCTCGGCGATCACACCGAGCGCTTCCGCTTGGCCGGCGGACTCCACCGGCCGCGTGCGTGGGTCGTCGTCGGGATCGAACTGGGTCGAGGATTCGGTCATCCCTCAGGTCTGCCCGCGTTGGGGAGCGCTCACCGCGATAACCGGGTCGCAGTAGGCCCCGACCGGCCAGGTCCTAGGACCCCGGGCCTCGTGCTAGCGCAGTTCGCGAATGCGCTTCATCGCGAACATCGCGACGACGCCGATCGACGCCATGATGGTGCCGCTGATGGTGATCGTGGCCTGCGGTCCGATCAGCTTCATGAGGATGCCGCCCTGGAGCTGGCCGAGCGGCACCGACGCGGCGAACGACAGCCCGTACATGCTCATGACGCGGCCCATCATCGGGCGATCGGTGTTGAGCTGGAGCAGCGCCTGGGCGAAGTTGATGAAGATGGCAGGGCCGACGATCCCGGAGAGGAACAGGATCAGCATCGACAACGGCAACGATGAACTCTGGCCGTACACGGCGAAAGTTCCACCGCCGCCGATCATGCAGCCGATCAGCATCACCCCTCGGCGATTCGTCTTCAGGACCGTCAACATCACGGAGCCGACGAGAATCCCGGCTCCTAGGCAGCCGAACATGATCCCGACGAACTTATCGCTCTCGTGAAGCACATCCTTGACCACGAATAGATTCGTGACCGTGAACGGGCCCATGAAGAAAACGCCCGGAATCGTGCCGAGGACGAGAATGCCGCGGAGCACCGGCGATTCCCGGACGTAGGCGAGCCCGGCCTTCAGGTCGCCCCAGACATTCTTCCCCGTGGGAGCCGGCGTGTCCGTGGGCACTCGGGAGAAAATGAGCGCCGCGAGCGCGAGCATGGCCACCTCGGCAGTGAACGCCCAGGTCAGGCCGAAGCCGTCGGCGATGAGGCCGCCGACACTCGGCCCGCCGACCTGCAGCGTTGCCATGAATGCGACCGTGCCGAGGATGATCCCGTTCGGCAGCTGCGATGGCCGCAGGATGTGCTGCGTCATGCTGCTGCGGGCGGGATTCGTGAACGCCCCCGCGGAGCCGACAACGGCGCCGAGAATCAGCACCGGCCAGTAGAGCGCGATGGAGAAGCCGGTGAGCGCGACGTACGCCAGCGACACCGCGGCAGCGACGGCGTAGGTGCGGACGAGGATGCGCCGCCGCTCGACGCGATCGGCGATTACCCCGCCGAACAGCGCGAAGATCGCGGCCGGAAGGTTCTGGCAGATGAGGGCTGCCGTCACCGCCAGCTGGCGATGGTCATGCGCGACTGTCGCCTGGATGAATAGCGGGACAGTGGCGGTCTGGATTCCGACGCCCGTCCCCGCGACGATCGACGCCGTCCACCATCGTCGATAGTTGGCATTGGTGAATGGATTGCGCGACTCATCGCTGGCCGACGTCGACGACTTCACGATCGGGCGGACGACGACCACTTTCTCGGTCATGCGGGGTCCGTGCTCATCTGGCTGCCCTCTCGTGTCCAAGTGCAGCGGATGCGGCGGCACCCGGAACGCAGCGGCGCCGCGTCCCCGTCATACAGTTTTGGGCGCGGTGCCCGGTTAGTGGCCGCCTCCATCTTGAGACCAGGACGGCGCGTAGCCCAACCACCGGAAAGTGCGCTGGGTCACAACCTAAGCACGACATGGTGTCGCGTCAACATCCGGTCCTGGTCGATTGCCGATCGTCGGTTGGGTGCCCGCACGGGCTACACGGTGTCGCTCTCGCGCTCCATTCCGAGCATCAGCCCGTGGCGCTCGCACAGCGGGACCATCATGGCTCGGCCGGCCAGCCAGCTGGAGTCCGTGCCGTCGATATCGCCGGAGCCGGGCATCCGCCACGTCGCCACCGCGTCGTTCATGCATCGGTAGCCGATCTGCGGGTTGATGTGGAAGCACCGCACGTCCGGATCGCTCATCCGTCCAGTCTGCCCCGCGACGGCTACGGTGAGTCCGCACTGCGCGGGTGTGCCCGCCAACGCCGGGAGGCGCCGCATGACGTCCGGCCGGCGAACCACGACGATCCTGGCCGCGCTCGCCATCAACGGCCTATTCCTCTTGTTGCTGCTGCTGTGGATCGGCGTGGTCGAAGGCCGATTCAGCGCCTGCGACGCGGTGCTTGACCCGCAGTGCGACACCGACCGGCGAGGGTCGCGGGCGGCCGGCACCTTCGTCATCGTGCTGCTCTGGGCGGCGGCGGACATCACCATCTACCTGCGTTGGCTATCGGGACACCGCATCGGCGGCCGCTCGTGCCCGGCCTGCGGATCGAATATCCCCAGCAGCACCGTTGTGTGCCGGTCCTGCGGTTATGACCTCGTGCTCGGCCGGACTGTCCGGCTGTAGCCGCCCCCAAAGCCCGCCAGCTCAATCGCCGACGCCCGCCGCAGCCGGATCGGATGATCCGGCCGCGACGGGCGTCAGATGGTGCAGGTCGTGCGCCGCTCAGTAATACAGCGGGCTATCGGCTACTTGCGGCCGGGAGCGGTCTTGTCCAGCCACACATCGGCCATGAACGGCCGTGCGTACTGCGGGTGGGTGTACATGTTGTGCACGTACGGCTGAGCCACCAGCAGCCCGGTGTACTGGAAGCCGAAGATCGGGTTCGCCACATTCTTGACGATGTAAGTCGAGAGGTCCTGCAGCTTCTTCTCCCGTTCCTTGGGGTCGACCGTCGATCGCTGGTCCTTGATCATCGCGTCGACCTTGGGGTCGTTGGTGTTGAACCAGTTGCGCGGGCCGTCGGACTTGTAGAGCGCCTCGAGCCACTCGTCGGAGGTCAGGAAGCCCGTTCCCAGGCCGAAGGACATCTCGTAGTCCTTGGCCGCGAAAGTGCTGAAGTAGGTGGCGTAGTCCAGGATCCGCAGCGTGGCGTTGATGCCGACATCCTTCAGATCCTGCTGCACCCACTGAGCCTGATTCACGAAGTTCGGGCCGTAGCCGTCTGTGGTCAGCAGCGACACGTCGAAGCCGTTGGGGTAGCCGGCATCGGCGAGCAGCTTCTTCGCCGCAGTCGGGTCGTAGGGCTTCAGCTTGAGTGCGTCCTCCGAGCTCATGGAGCCGAACAGCGTCGAGGGGTAGGCCCCAGCGAGCGCGGTGCCGTACGGGTAGAACGTCTGGCCCATGCCCTGGCGGTCCCAGGCCATCGAGATGGCCTGGCGGACCCGGATGTCATCGAACGGCTTCTTCGCCTGGTTGAAGGTGATCTGGTTCATCGTCAGGGCGAGCTGCGACTCGACGACTGCGGTGGGGTTGGTGGAGGTGACGGTTGGCAGCAGGGTGCTGTTCACGCTTCCGGTGACGTCGAGCTGGTTGGTGCGGAATGCGGCGATGGCAGCGGCGGGGTCGGCCTGGATGATGAGGTTGACGCCATCGAGGTGGGGCTTGCCGGCGATGAAGTAATCCGGGTTCTTGATGTACGTCTTCTGGACCTTGCGGTCCCACTTCTGCCGGATGAACGGGCCGGTGCCGATGGCAACCTGAGCCAGGTCGAACTGCCCGGAGGTGCCTTCGCAGGGCAGGATCTCCATGTAGAAGCTGGCCATCGTCTCGTCGAACGCCCCGTACGGGGTGTTGAGCTTGAAGATGATGGTGTTGACGTCAGGGGTGTCCATCGAAGCCACGACGTCCATCAGGTTCTTCTGCACGCCGGGCAGGGTCTGGATCCGGTTGACGGTGCAGACGACGTCGGCGGAGCTGAACGCGCGCCCATTGACCGGCGCGACGTTCTGCCACTTCACGCCCTTGCGCAGGTTGAACGTCCAGGTCAGGCCGTCCTCGGAGTGCGACCACTTCTCGGCGAGGTCGCCGTGCACATCCATCGAGCCGAACGGGATGTCGCGGCCCACATCGAACTCCAGCAGCTTGCTGTAGACGATGCCGGACACCTGGCCATGGGTGTAGGCCGTGGCCGACTTGTGCGGGTCGAGGGTGGGGGAGTCCGACGCGTCGTTGACGGTCAGGATCCCGCCGTCCTCGGCCGGGCCGTCGCTGGGCAATGTGCCGTTGACCAAGGTGTCGGACTCAGGGGTGTCGGTGCCATTGCCGCCTCCTCCTCCTCCTCCGCCACTGCCGCCGCCGGAGCAGCCGGCAACGAGTGCGATCGCAGTGAGCGCCGCACCCGCCAATAGGACTGGTTTGCGCATGGAGAGCCCCTCTCGCCGGGCAGTGACGCCCGAGTGGTGTATCCGCATCGCCTCTTGCGGTCGCGATCCGGTTGTGATCGCTGCCACATTAGGGCTCCGTGACGCCGATCACAGCTGAATCACGCATCGTGACCTAACCGTTAAGAATCCGCTCAGTAGCGGAGCCAACACGGGCCGACCGCGCCAGGGCCCGGTCGTGGCGCAGGCGACGCACCAGCAGCGGATCATGGGCTGCCGCAGCGGGCCATTCGACGACGACGTTGAGGATTTGCAGGTACCGGGTTTCGCTCAACCCGAAGAGGTGCCGGATCGCGGTCGCGCGATCGATGTCGTGCCGCCACCACTGGGCCTCGAACGCGAGCATCTCGCGGTGCCGCACTGTCAATTCAGCCATGGTCGCATCGTGCGCCCGGGCACCGACACTTTCGATCGCGGCTCAGCGGCCGACTCGACTGCCCTTGCGACACGACGGCTCGCTGGACGATATTCGGCGGACATTGCCCGCCGAGTTCAAGGGAGAACGCCGCATGCCGCTGCAGGGGAAAGTCGCGCTCGTAGCCGGGGCCAGCCGAGGGATCGGCGCCGACATCGCGAGATACCTGGCCAAGGCCGGCGCCTCCGTCGCCGTCGCCGCGCGCACCGAGCAGGTCAGCGATCCGCGACTGCCGGGCACGATCCACACCGTCAGCCAGGAGATCATCGACGCCGGGGGCACCGCGATCCCCGTGCTGCTGAACCTGCGCGATCCCGACAGCATCGCCGCCGCCGTCGCCAAGGTGATCGAGACCTACGGCCGCCTGGACATCTTGGTCAACAACGCCGCGATCTTCGTCCCGGGCACGCTGGAGACTGTCCAGCCCCGGCACATCGCGCTGAGCCTCGAGGTGAATGTGCGCGCGCCCATCCTCACGATGCGCGAGGCGATCCCGCACCTGCGCGCCGCCGGCGGCGGGCACATCATCAACCTCTCCTCGATCGCGGCAGTGCAGCCCGGCCCGGGCCCGTACACCCCGGACCAGATCCGCGGCGGAGACATCTTCTACGGCCCCGAGAAGTCGATGATCGAGCACTTCACCCAGCGCCAGGCGATCGCGCTTCAGAACGACCACATCGCGGTCAACACGCTGTCGCCGATGGGCCGGATCAAGACCCCGGGCAACCTGTTCTTCTCCAACGACAAGGAGAACCCGACGCTGGAGTTCGAGTCCGCGGACTACATGGGCAAGGCCGCGGTCTGGATTTGCGAGCAGGCAGCGGCCGACTTCACCGGCCAGATCACCTACGACGAGACGCTCTGTGCCGAGAAGGGCCTGTAGCAACGACGTCCTGCCCGCGGCTGCGTATGCCTATAGCTAGGTATATGCAGCCGCAGCCGGACAGCGCTCGGCTTCGCCGATCCGCCACTAGCCCATGAAGGCGACGCGGGTGCGATCGATCCCGGCTCTCACTGACGAGGAACCGGCGCGCGAGCTCGATCGCGCCGGCCACGCGTAGAAGCCGCCGTTGATCAATGCATCGGGGAAGTCCCCGGTTACTCCGACTCGTTGCCGACGACTGTTCCGCCGGCCACCATCGCCAGCTCGCCGTGCCGGAGCTGCACTGCCGGCTCGTGGCGCGTCTTCGGCGAGCGCGGGATGGCGGGGATCAGGACGGCGGCGAACGCGCCGAGCAGCAGCGCGGCCGCGAGCAGGAGGAACCCGGCGCTGTAGCCAGACTCGCTCGGCAGGCCGCTCGGCCCGACGTGGGCCGCGACGATGCTGGCCATGAAGGCCGCGCCCAGGGATCCGCCGATGGTGCGGATGTTGGCATTCATGCCACTCGCGACGCCGGTCTGCTCCGCCGGCACGGCCGCGACGATCAGGTTCGACATGGCCGAGAACGCCAAGCCGAACCCGATGCCGAGGACGGCCGAGGATAAGTAGATCTCCCAGGCGTGATCGTGGGCCAGGGCCAGTAGCGCGAGCGCCGCCACACTGACGAAGGAGCCCGCCACAACGAGGTTCTTGGACCCGAACCGCTCGCCGAGCCGTCCGGCCAGGACACCCAGCACGAACATTCCGACGGTCTGCGGCAGGATCATCAGCCCGGACGTCGTGATCGAGGCGCCGAATCCATAGCCGGCTTCGCTTGGTGTCTGCAGGAACGCGGGCAGGAACGCGAACGTACCGAACATCGCCACGCCGAACAGGAGGGCCACCAGGTTCGTCGTCCAGACCGCGCGAATCGTCATCATCCTCATGTCGATCAACGGGTTGGCCGAGCGGGACTCCAGCCGGACCCAGGTCGCCGCGACGATGATGGCCACGATCAGCAGGCCGAGGACCTTCGGCGAGCCCCAGCCCCACGACGGGGCCTCGCTCACCGCCAGCAGCAAGGCAACAAGCCAGCCCGACAGCAGCAGGGCGGCCAGCCAGTTGATCTTGCCGGCGGTCTTCACCTCCGACTCGGGGATGACGAAGAAGGCGGCGATCGCGGCAACGGCGATGACGGCCATCGGGATCCAGAACAGCCAGTGGTAGCTCAGGGCATCGACGATCGGGCCGGCCAGCACGATGCCGAGCCCGGCACCGACGGCGGTCAGAGCGGCGATCACGCCGACCGCGCCGGGCACCTTCTCCCGCGGGAACTCGTCGCGGATGATGCCGAACGACAGCGGCAGCACACCGCCGCCGACACCCTGGATCACCCGGGCGATGATCATGATCGACAGCGACGGGGCGACGGCGGCCAGAAGCGAGCCGACGGCCAGCGCGATCAGCGCGAAGACGAACATTTTCTTCTTGCCGATCATGTCCCCGAGCCGCCCGACGATCGGCGTGCAGATCGACGCCGACAGCAGGTATGCGGTGAGCACCCAGGTCACGTTGGTCTGCGTCGTGTTCAGCGCCTCCTGGATCGTCGGCAGGACCGGCGACACCAGCGACTGCAGCAGCGCGAACGCCCCGGCCCCGGCGGCCAGAACGAGAAATGTCGTGCGATATCCGGCCCGGGAAGGTTCTGCGTTCATGCACGATCCTCAGCTGCTGGGGGTGGGTGGAGCTCGCGTACCGTAACGGCATATGCGGAACGGATAATCCGGTTCGATCCCGGATATGGGCCGAGTCACACGGCTTTGCCCCTGCCGTGCGCGCCTCGGCGCGAGAATCATTCGTTGGGCTAACAATGTCGGGCCAACCGGTGAGCATGGAGCAGTCCGCCGCAGCAGCGCAGCGGGCCGCCCGAATCGAAGCAACGTCATGAGGAGCACTGCAGTGCCGCAGGCAGCGAAGAGCACGGGCGCCGTCAGCACGGCCGGCGCCGTCGACGCAGACGGCGGCGACACCGACGACCTGCGCTATGCCTGGCGCGCGCTGTCGGTCGTGGTGATGGCCAGCATCCTGACGTCGCTCAACCAGAACACGCTGAACATCGCGCTGCCGGAGGTTGTGCGGCACTTCGACGCAACCAGCGCCGAGGCCAGTTGGATCCTCATCGTCTTCGCCCTGGTCACGACGTGCGTCACGCTGGCCTGCGGCCGCCTCGCCGACGTCATGGGCCGCCGCTCGATGTACCTGCTGGGGCTGGGCATCTTCACCGGCGTCAGCCTCCTGGCCGGGCTCTCGCCCAATGTGCAGGTGCTGATCGGGCTGCGCATCGTCCAGGCGATCGCCGCCGCGATGCTGCTGACCAACAGCGCCGCCATCGTCAGCGCCGCCTTCCCGCCGCACATGCTCGGGCGCGGCCTTGGCCTCTATATGACCTCGTTCTCCATCGCCCAGCTCCTCGGCCCAACCGTGGGCGGCGCGCTCGCCACGACCCTGGGCTGGCGATGGGTCTTCTGGTTCAACGTCCCGTTCGGCGTCGTGTGCCTGATCTGGGGCTGGAAAATCCTGCGCAAGGTCCCGTCCAGCCGAAAGTTCACCGGCCTGGACTTGCGCGGCAACGTGCTGCTCATTCTCGGGCTCGGCGGCTTCGTCGTCGCGCTGTCCAGTGTGAGCAACGCCGGCTGGGAGAGCGCCCTGGTCCGGGTGGGCTTCCTCCTCGCCGTCGTCTTCATCCCGCTGTTCGTGTGGTGGGAGAAGCGCGCGACGAACCCCCTGCTCAATATCAGCCTCTTCAAGCGCCGTCCGTTCACGATGGCGATCCTCGCCGGCCTGATCAACTCGATCGCGCGAAGCTCGGTGGTCATCATCGCCGCGCTGTACTTCCAGGCCGCGAAGGGCGAGACGGCGCTGCACGCCGGGCTGATGCTGCTGCCGATGTCCGCGGCCAATGCGGTCGCCGCGGCATCGGTCGGCTTCGTCACCAAGCACATGCTGCCGCGCACGGTGTCGACGATCGGCTCGGCGATCACCACCGCCGGCATGGTCGTCATGGCCATCACCACCGGCGCGGAGGCCGGCTTCCTGCCCGTGTGCTGCGGGCTGGTGCTGGTGGGCTTGGGCTCCGGGATCTTCCAGCCCTCGAACATCACCTCGATCCTCGAGGGGACGCCGAACGATCAGGTCGGCAGCACGAACGCGGTGCGTATCACCGTGCAGAACACGGCGAACACCATCGGCATCGCTATGGCGCTGACGCTCCTGACCGCGCCCCTGTCCGATGTCCTGCGCCATGCGGTATTCGCCGGGACCGCATCGCAACTCGGCTCGGCGGCCGTCGATGAGCTGGTCGCCGGCTATCGCATCGCCTTCAGCGTGATGGCCGCAGTGTCGCTGCTCGCGGTGTTCACCAGCCTGGCCAGCCGCAGCGCCTACCGCAACGCCCAGGAGGCCGACGACAAGGCCGAGGCCGAGGCCGTTCCCGCCTAACCCGCTGGGCTTCGGAACCTATGGCCCCAGGACAACCCGGCGGGGGCGGCGTCGTAGGAGCGCCGGATAGGGTCGCCTCGATCCGGGGCGGACCAGCGCCGGGCGGTGAGGCAGGAGTCGCGCGATGAGTCGTCAGGTGCAGGGGATCGTGGCCATGGCCAAGGGCGCCCCGGTGGAGCTTCGGACGATCACCGTCCCGGACCCCGGGCCCGGCGAGGCGCTGGTCGACATCGCCGCCTGCGGCGTCTGCCACACCGACCTGCACTACCGCGAAGGCGGGATCAGCGACGACTTCCCGTTCCTGCTGGGCCATGAGGCCGCCGGGACGGTCTCCGCGATCGGCGAGGGCGTCACGCACGTCGCGGTCGGGGACTACGTCGTGCTCAACTGGCGCGCGGTCTGCGGACAGTGCCGGGCCTGCACCCGCGGCAAGCCCTGGTACTGCTTCAGCACCCACAACGCCACGCAGAAGATGACGCTCGAGGACGGCACCGAGCTGTCCCCGGCGCTCGGCATCGGGGCGTTCATCGAGACGACGCTCGTGGCCGCCGGGCAGTGCACCAAGGTCGACCCGGCCGCCCCGCCCGAGGTTGCCGGCCTGCTGGGCTGCGGCGTCATGGCCGGGCTGGGCGCGGCGATCAACACCGGCGCCGTCACCCGCGGCGACTCGGTCGCGGTCATCGGCTGCGGCGGGGTCGGCGCGGCCGCCATCGCCGGGGCCCGCCTTGCCGGCGCGGCGATCATCATCGCCGTCGACCTCGACGACCGGAAGCTCGAGGCGGCCCGCGGTCTCGGCGCGACCCACCTCGTCAACTCCAGCCGGGAGGACGCGGTCACGGCGATCCAGGCGCTCACTGGCGGCTTCGGCGCCGACGTGGTCATCGATGCGGTTGGGCGCCCAGAGACGTGGAAGCAGGCGTTCTACGGCCGCGATCTGGCCGGCACCGTCGTGCTCGTCGGTGTGCCGACGCCGGAAATGACGCTGGAGATCCCGCTGCTCGATGTGTTCGGGCGCGGCGGACGGTTGATGTCGTCCTGGTACGGCGACTGCCTGCCCGAGCGCGACTTCCCGACGCTGATCAATCTCTACCTGCAGGGCCGGCTGCCGCTGGACCAGTTCGTGTCGGAGAAGATCGAGATCACCGGCATCGAGGCGGCGTTCGAGTCGATGAAGCGCGGCGAGGTGCTGCGCTCCGTCGTCATGATGTGAGCCGCTAGACGGGGAGAGGCGTGGTCTCGTCCTCGTACTTGGCCCCGATCGAGGAGATCCGCGACGCGATCTCGACCAGCGCCGCGCCGATCGCCCCGGCCACCAGCGCGGTCAGCACCCGCTGCGGCGTCGTCTCGAAGAGGAAGATCCCGTGGCCCAGGGGCGGGATCGCGACCACGGCGGCGACGATCAGGGCCATTGCGCAGACCAGGCCGAGCTTCCACGTCTTGAGCGGGCGGGCCAGCACGAGCAGCGTCCACAGCGACACCACCAGCACCGTGATCGTCGCCGTCGTCCGGGCCTCGTCGACGCCGGCCCCGTCCTCCAGGAACCGCGTCGCGCGGTAGGCCCCGTACGCCGCCAGCCCGGTGACGACGCCGGTGGGGATGGCGAAGCGCAGCACCCGGCTGAGGAACCCGGGGACGTAGCGGCGGCGGTTCGGCCCGAGCGCCAGGAGGAACGCGGGCACGCCGATCGTGACCGCGGAGATCAGCGTGAGCTGGATAGGCGCCAATGGGTATGCGTTCGCCGTGACGGCGGTGATCAGCGCCAGCACGAGGGAGTAGATGTTCTTGACTAGGAACAGGTTCGATGCCCGCTCGATGTTGGCGATCACGCGTCGCCCCTCGGCCACGACGTCGGGGAGGTGCGCGAACTTGCCGTCCATGAGCACCAGCTGCGCCACGGCGCGCGTCGCGGGAGAGCCGTTGCCCATCGCGACGCCGATGTCCGCGTCCTTGAGGGCAAGCGCGTCATTCACGCCATCGCCGGTCATCGCCACGACATGGCCCTTGCTCTGCAGCGCCTTGACGAAGGCCCGCTTCTGGTACGGCGTGACCCGCCCGAAGACGCTATGGGTCTCGAGGATCTCGGCCAGCTCCGCGATGTCGTCGGGCAGCGTGCGCGCGTCGATGGCATCGTCGGCACCGCTCACGCCCGGAACGCCGACCTTGGCCGCCACCGCCCCGACGGTGCGCGGGTTGTCCCCGGAAATCACCTTGAGCGCCACGCCCTGCTCGGTGAAGTAGCGCAGCGTCTCCGCGGCGTCCTCGCGGATGCGCTCGGCCAGCACCACCAGGGTGACCGGGGCCAGGCCGGCGGGAAGCCGGGCCGGCGCGCTCCCGCTGCCGGCGCCCGCGTCCTCGCGCGTGCCGCTGATCGCGGGCTTGTCGCAGTAGGCCAGCAGCAGCACCCGTCGGCCCTGCGACGCCAGTGCGTCGGCCCGATCGCGCGCCTGCTGCTGGGCCTCGCCGTCGGGGGAGGCCAGGATCATCTCCGGTGCGCCGAAGATCCAGGTGCCGTGCCCGTCGATGTCGCAGGTCGACCATTTGCGGGCGGAGGAGAAGGGCACGCCGCCGGTTGAGGTCCATGAGGACGTGGGGAAGGCCCTCGCCACCGCCTGTGCGGTGGCATTGGCGTCCCCGGATGCCGCGAGCACCCCCAGAGCCTGGTGCACGTCGTCCTCGGGCCGATCCGAGAGTGCCTCGAGCAGGTCGAACTCGACATCGCCGTGGGTCAGCGTCCCGGTTTTGTCCAGGCACACGACATCGACGCGAGCCAGGCCCTCGACGGCCGGCAGTTCCTGCACCAGGACGTTCTTCCGGGCCAGGGTCAGCGTCCCGAGCATGAACGCCAGGCTGGTCAGCAGCACGAGCCCCTCGGGGACCATCCCGACCAGAGCGGCCACGGTGCCGGTCATCGCGTCCTGCCAGGTCTCGTTGTCCTTGCTGCGGAACTGGCTCCACAGCAGGAACGGCCCGACAATCAGCATGATGAGGGAGATCCAGCGCAGCAGCCGGTTGGTGCCGGCGACCAGCTCGGAGTGGGTGACCGAGCGCCGCCGGGCCTCGGTCGCCAGCCGAGTGGCGTAGGCCTCGGCCCCGATCGCGGTGGCCTGGAAGCGACCGGATCCGGCGACGACGATGGACCCGGACCGGACCTCGTCCCCGGGGGCCTTGTCGACGGCGTCGGACTCCCCGGTGAGCAGCGACTCGTCGACCTCCATCCCCTCGGACGCGGTGACGATGCCGTCGGCGGGCACCTGATCGCCGGTTGCAAGGACGAGCAGGTCGTCGGCGACGATGTCGTCCAGATCGACCTGCGCCTCGACGCCGTCGCGCACCGCCCGGGCGTGCGGGGCGTTGAGGATCGCGAGCCGATCCAGCGTCCGCTTGGCCCGCAGCTCCTGGAAGATGCCGATGGCCGAGTTGGCAATGATCACACCGCCGAACAGCCCGTTCTGCCATCGCCCGGTGGTGAGGATGATGATGAAGAGGGTGACCAGCAGCCCGTTGAAGACGGTGAACACATTGCTGCGGACGATCTCCCACGGCGTTCGGCTGGTGCTGACGTCGACGGCGTTGGTCCGCCCGGCGGCAACGCGCTCGGCCACCTGGGCGGCGGTCAGGCCGCTGTCCGGCGTGGCGAGGTCCGGCGCCGCGACCTCAACCTGCTGCTCGATGGTCAACTAGCTCGGCCTCCAGAGCGCACAGGTTCGTGATGTGGCCGTCAATCTAGCGCAGTGGATCACTGCGTCCGGGTCAGCGAGCGGACCATGACGGTGCGCGGCCACTGGTCCAGCCCGAGCTCGCCCTCGTGCCGGCGCAATGCCGCCAGGCGGCCGTCCAGCTCATCATCGGGGACGGCGCGGAACCCCAGTCGCGCGTAGTAGGGCGCATTCCAAGCGACGCCGACGAAGGTGCAGAGCGTGAGATCCGCCAAACCCGCGCTCACGCCCCAGCGGCCCGCTTGCTCGATCAGGACCGCGCCCAGCCCACGGCGGGCCACGTCCGGGTGAACAGACACCTGCTCGATGTGGGCGTGCGATCCGAGCGGATCCGCCATCAGATAGGCGACGGGGATGTCCTTGGCGTCGGCGAAGACCCAGAGCCGATCGGCCCGCACCCGAAGGGCCAGCGCGTCGGCTCCCGGCGGCTCATCATCGGCGATCCGGGCCATGCCGAGGTCCCGGAACGGCGCGCCCGCGGCCCGCTCGATCTCTCGAAAGCGCTCGATCTCGTCAAGGCGCCCCATTCGGATCATCGCGCATGTGTACTACAAGCGCGAGCCCGACAGCCGCAACGCGGGCTAGAGCAGATCGATGGCCCGAGCCACGAAGAACACCACGATCAGCAGCACAAGCACGCCGATAGCGCCCAGCGCGGCGAACGGCAGCACCCGGGCGGGGGCGGCCTCCCGATGACTGATGGCCTCGGTTGTGCTCGCCTCCCCGGGCGGGGTGTCGCCCGGGCGCACGCCGCCGCCGGGCTCGAGTCCGGGGGTGCTGGCGGGGTCGGGATCAGGGGAGGTCATGGCGATGGCGTACCCACTGGATGCCCTGAACGACCTGTGCGCGTCGGCCCCGGAACGCAGAGAACCCCCTGCCCGAAGGCAGGGGGTTCTCTGAAGTCGAAGACTTAGAGCGGGCGAACGTTCTCCGCCTGCGGGCCCTTCTGGCCCTGCGTGACGTCGTACTCGACCTTCTGGTTCTCGTCGAGGCTGCGGTATCCAGTGGTCGCGATCGCCGAGTAGTGGACGAAGACGTCCGGGCCACTCTCGTCGGGAGCAATGAATCCGAAGCCCTTTTCGGCGTTGAACCACTTCACGGTGCCCTGTGCCATGTACTTATCTCCTAGCTAGTTGCCGCACGTGGTGAACGCTCCCGGGGACGGTGCGGCGTCAAATCGTCCCTAGTTGCTGGCTGAAGCCTGCTGAGCCACCACGCCTAAAGCACAAGACGATCGTGAAACTTGCAAGACATCGGCCTAAAGATACCAAATGAGAGGCGGTTGCGTCAGATCTGGGCGGAACGAGTTCCCACTGGTCAGAAAACGACCACCGAGCGGGCGACCTCGCCCTTCTTGAGGTCCTCGTAGCCTTCGTTGACCTTGTCCAGCGGGATGGTCTGGCTGACCAGGTCGTCGAGATTGAACCGGCCCTGCAGGTAGTACTCCGCATACATCGGCACATCGACCTTGAAGTTGCTCGAGCCCATGTACACGCCGCGCAGGTTGCGCTGGGTGCCCAGGAAGTTGCCGCCGGCCATCTCGAAGATGGTTCCCGGCTTCTGGATCCCGATCAGATACGCGGTGCCGCCGGTCGCGAGCATCCCGTAGGCCTGCATAGCCGTCTCCTTGAGGCCGATGACCTCGAAGGCGTGGTCGACGCCCAGGCCGCCGGTGAGCTCCTGGACCTGCTTGATGGGATCGCCGTCGGCTGGGTTGACCGTGTCGGTGGCGCCCATCGCGCGGGCGAGGGCGAGCTTGCCCGGCTGGAGGTCGATCGCGATGATGCGCAGCGCGCCGGACAGGCGCGCACCCTGGATGGCCGACAGGCCCACGCCGCCGCAGCCGATGACCGCGACGGTCTCCCCGACCCGGACCTGGCCGGAATTCACCACTGCCCCGGCGCCGGTGATGACGCCGCAGCCCAGAAGGGCGGCCTTGTCGAACGCGATGTCCTTGGTGACCTTGACGATGTTGTTCTCGTGGACGAGAGCCTGCTCGGCGAACCCGGCGAGGCTGAAGCCCTGGGTGACGGGCAGCCCCGCGCGGGTCAGGCGCGGCGCCTGGTCCGCCGTGCGCGCCGTGGCCGCTCGGTTGCGGCACTGGTATGTGCGCCCGGCCAGGCAGCGCTCGCAGGCCCCGCAGTGGCTGATCAAGGAGCCCACGACGTGATCGCCCACGGCGAAACCTGTGACGTTGGGGCCGATCGCGCTGACGATGCCGGACAGCTCGTGGCCGAACACCGCGGGCAGAACCGTGCCGAAGTTGTTCTCGGCCATATGCAGGTCCGAATGGCAGAGGCCGTTGGCCTTGACCTCGACCAGCACCTCGCGCCCGATGGGATCTGCGATGTCGATGTCGTCGATGACCATGGGCTGGCCGATAGCTTCGAGTACTGCAGCCTTCACTGGTGTTCCTCCTGTTTCGCCGATGAACCAGCCGCGCCGTTGCCGACTGGTCTAGAAATCTCGGGTGGGGGGACGCTAAGGCCGCACCGGGATCCGCCGCAACGGTGATCGGGATGCGAACCACGAAGGAGGCTCCAGATGGGCGATCAGCAGGCAGCTCGCGGCGAGGTCATTCTGGACATCGCGGCCGAGAGCCCGGCGGAGTTCGACCCCGTGGCGGGCGGCCAGGGCCCGGGATTCCACGAGCAGCAGCTGCTCCTGGAGATGCTCGCGGATCCCGATGTCGGCGCCGCCCTCGACGCACTGGACGCCGAGGACGCCGCCGGCCTGAGCTAGAGGTCGAACTCCTGGGGACTGATGCCGACTGCGAAGCACGCCTCGCGGACGACGCCCCGCTCGTGCTCGTCGAATGTCCCGTCGGCGCCGCCGATGATAATGCCGATCTGGATCACGGCACGGGCCTCGGCCGGCTTCTTCTTCGTCTTGGCGATCTCCTGGATGACCCCGACCTTGCCGAAGTCGAAATCGGCGGACAGCTTGTTGCAGTAGTCCTCGAACCGGGCCCGAAGGTCATCGGCGGCGAAATTCGACAGCACCTCGTTGGAGGTGATGAGGGCGGCCACCTTGCGCCGCTCCTCGACGTCGATCGAGCCATCGGCTGCGGCGACGAGCGCGCACATTGCCATGCTGGCGTCGCGGAAGGCGCCGCTCTTCAGGTCGTTCTTCTTGGCGACGAGCTGGGTCTGCATCCCCTGCGCGGACTGCTTGAGCTGATTCCAGATAGCCACGGGCTGCTGTCTCCTTCGATGGGCGGAACTCTCGTAGCGCCAACGGGGGGCCACCGGCGGCGGTTCCTGCGCCCGTGCCCGCGGCGGCTAAGGCCCCCTCAGCGCGGGAAGGCCTCGCTCAGCAGAACGGTCTGCAATCCGCGGCTGCGGATGATGTCCAGGATCTGCCCGTAGAGGTTGGTGACGGTGGGGTAGTTGGCGTGCCCGATGACGATGCGCTGGGCCAGCAGCCACTTCTGGGCCTGCGCCAGCAGAACGTCTTCGGTCAGCAGCGCGGCGTCGCCGAAGGATCCCCACCACATGGTGATCATCGTGTAGCCGAGGTCGGCTGCGACCTGGTTGGTCGAGGCGTTATAGCGCCCGAACGGCGGGCGGAAGAAGGGCCGGCCGCTGACGCCCCAGGTGTCCTGGATAAAGGTCTCGTTCCGGGTGAGCTCATCGCGCAGGGCCGCGGTGGAGATGGTGGTGATGTCCGGGTGGCTCCACGTGTGGTTGGCGACCTGTACCAGGCCGGCTTCGATCAGGGTGGCGATCTCGTCCTTATGCTCGGTCCATGAGGGTCGGCTGCCGTTGACGAAGAACGTCACCTTGACCCGGCTGCTGCGGATGAACTGCAGATAGGCAGCCACAACCGAGGAGTCCGCGCCGTCGTCGATGGTCAACGCGAGGGACGATCCGGCGCCGTTGAGCTGGGTGATCACCGTCGGATAGCCCGGCACCATGGGGTCGACAGAGCGCACGACGACGGGCGCCGGCGGCGGGGTCGGCGTAGGGGCCGGGGGCGCCGGCGGCGTGGTCGGGACGACGACGGGCACCGCAGATGGCGGGGTAATCGGTGCAAAGGACCCCCGCGTGCCGACGGGGGAGTTCGCGGCCGACGCGCCGCCCGCCGGCGTCGAGGAGTCCGAGCTTGGGCTGCAGCCGGCCATCGCGGCGGCCGTGCCGGCCGCCAGCACCATCAGGAAGCTCCGCCGGTCCACGCCGAAGAGTATGGGCCACATCCGGGTGATTTGTGACTGAGCCCACGCTGTGCGCGTGCGCCCCGGTTCAGTTCTCGGCCGGCGTCGGGTCGGGCGCGTGCAAGTCCAGGAATCGATAGACCTCGGTGTCGTCCACGCCCGGGAAAGTGCCGGGCGGCAGCGCGGCGAGCAAGTGCGACTGGGCTCTGGCGCTGGGCCAGGAGTGGCTCTGCCAGCGGGCCGACAGCGCCGCGGGCGGGCGGGTGCAGCACCGCTCGTCCGGGCACGTCGAGGTGGACCGCTTGGTCGTGTCCCGGTCGCGGAACCACTTGACGTGGGCGTACGGCACGCCGACGGTGACCGAGTACTGGCCCGTCGAGGTGCTCTCGGTGCGCGCCGTGCACCAGAAGGTGCCCACCGGCGTATCGGTGTACTGCGCGAAGGCGCCGTCATGCGCCCCGGCTGCGAAGACCGTGCGACCGGCCCAGTGCCGGCAGGCCGTCTGCCCCTCGATGGCCCCGGTCACGTCCGACGGGAAGATCAGACCGTCGTTCTCGTAGGCCTTGTAGATCGTGCCGCTCTCGTGCGTGCGCACGAAGTGGACGGGCAGGCCCAGGTGCCGGGTGGCCAGGTTGGTGAAGCGGTGCGCCGCGGTCTCGTAGGACACGGCGAACGCATCCTGGAGGTCGTCGATCGACAGCTCCTTGCGCTCCTTGGCCCGCTGAAGGAGGTCGACGGCATCGCGCTCGGGGACGAGCAGCGCGGCGGCGAAGTAGTTGGCCTCGATCCGCTGGCGCAGGAAGTCGGCGTAGTTGCGCGGCGGCACGTGGCCGAGCACGACGTGGCCCAGGGTCTGCAGCAGGATCCGGCGGACATCGCGATCCCCGGGATCGCGTGGGCGGGGCGCGTAGATCCGATGATTGCGCATATCGGTGACCGACCGCGTCGAGTGCGGCAGGTCCGACACGCTGTGGACCGTGAAGCCCAGATGCGTCGCGAGGGCGAAGATCCCGCGCTGGGGCAGCGGGCCGCCGTCGTGGCCGATCGCCGTCAGCAGGTCGCGGGCGGTGTCTTCGATGTTCTCGTAGTAGTTGTCCTGGGCCCGCATCTGGCGGCGCAGGTCGGCGTTGGCCCGCCGGGCCTCCTCCGGGGTGGCGGCCTGCTCGTTCAGCCGCCGGACGAGCTCGCCGTGCAGCCCGACCAGCGCCTCGAGCGCCTCGGTGGGCAGCCGTCGGCTGGTGCGCACCGACGGCAGGTTCAGTGATTGGTAGAGCGGGCTGCGTTGTGCGTGCTCGAACGCGATCTCCAGAGCGGCCCGGGGCGACGGCGCGTCCTGGGCCAGCAGCGTCGCCACCGGCACGCCGAGGGCCTCGGCCAGCCCATTGAGCAGCGTCAAGCGCGGCTCGCGGCGGCCGTTCTCGACCAGCGACAGATGCGAGGGCGCACAGCCGACGATCCCGGCCAATGCATCGAGGGTCATGCCGCGCTCGCGGCGGCGGTGGCGCAGTCGACGCCCTAGGGTCACGAGATCGACCGAGCTCTCGGCGGTGGCAGTCACGTCCTTGACGATAGCGAAAGATCTGTCGAACTTCTCGCGCCGAGGCCCTCGATGTTCACGTTATTTCCGGCCACAGTAGAACCAGCTCATCGACGAGCTCGGCCGTACCGGCTGGGCACACCCCCTGGAGGACGAATGACAGCGACCCTGCCGGACACGAAGGTCGACGCCGACCCCGCCGTTGCCGCACTCGAGCACGAGTGGGCCACCAACCCCCGCTGGGCCGGCGTGGAGCGCACTTACACCGCTGCCGACGTCGTCCGCCTGCGCGGCCGCGTCCGCGAGGAGCACACGCTGGCCCGCCTCGGCGCCGAGCGGCTCTGGGACATGCTGCACACCCGCGAGTACGTGCGCGCCCTCGGTGCCATCACCGGCAACCAGGCCGTGCAGATGGTCAAGGCCGGCCTCGACGCGATCTACCTCTCCGGCTGGCAGGTGGCGGCCGATGGCAACCTCGGCGGCGAGACCTACCCGGACCAGAGCCTGTACCCGGCCAACTCGGTGCCGGCCATGGTGCGCCGCATCAACAACGCCCTCATCCGCCAGGACGAGATCGACTGGGCCGAGAACCCCACGAGCGACAAGAACTGGTTCGCCCCGATCATGGCCGACGCCGAGGCCGGCTTCGGCGGCGCGCTCAACGTCTTCGAGCTGATGAAGGGCATGATCAGCTCCGGCGCCGCGGGCGTTCACTTCGAGGACCAGCTGTCCTCGGAGAAGAAGTGCGGGCACATGGGCGGCAAGGTGCTCATCCCGACCCGCCAGCACGTGCGCACCCTGAACGCCGCCCGCCTGGCTGCTGACATCGAGGGCGTGTCGTCGATCATCGTCGCGCGCACCGACTCCCTCGGCGCGACGCTGCTCACCAGCGACGTCGACGACCGCGACAAGCCGTTTGTTATCGGCGACCGCACCGAAGAGGGCTTCTACAACGTCAACAACGGCATCGACGCCGTCATCGCCCGCGGACTGGCCTACGCGCCGTACTGCGACATGATCTGGGTCGAGACCGGCACGCCCGACATGGCCGAGGCCAAGCAGTTCGCCGACGCCCTGCACGCAGAGTTCCCCGGCAAGATGATGATGTACAACTGCTCGCCGTCGTTCAACTGGAAGGGCGCCCTGAACGACGAGGAGATCGCCAAGTTCCAGGCCGAGCTCGCCGCCATGGGCTACAAGTTCCAGTTCATCACCCTGGCTGGCTTCCACTCGCTGAACTTCTCGATGTTCGAGCTGGCCCGGGGCTACGCCCAGGACGCCATGACCTCCTACGTCAAGCTCCAGGAGGCGGAGTTCGCCGCCGAGTCCGTCGGCTACACCGCGGTCAAGCACCAGGCCGAGGTCGGCGCGGGCTACTTCGACGCCGTCGCCACCGCGCTGGACCCCAACGCCGCCACGCTGGCGCTGAAGGGCTCCACCGAGGAGCAGCAGTTCCACTAAATCGCAGATCTTTTAGCTAGCTCCGCCATCGGGCGGGGGCGGTCGCATCACGCGGCCGCCCCCGCCCGTTGTCATTCACGTCCCCCGTGCAGCACTCACAGGAATGGACAGTTGCCGCTGAACCGTCCAATCAGCCACAATGGCGTCACTCTGCATCAGCGGGGTACTGCAACACCACCAATCACACTCTTCACTGCATTACTCACCACCGAGCACTGCTGCGCGGAACGTCGGGGAAGGCGTTGTCCGTGAACATCAGTGGAGGTGGCCCATGTCGAGCGCTCTTACAGCGACGACCACGCGCGGAGTTGTCTTCGTGCACGCCTGCCCACCCGCACTGGCGGCCCACGTCGAGTGGGCGCTGGCCGAGGTGATGGCCCGGCCCGTCACGCTGGCGTGGACCCCTCAGCCGGCCGCGCCGGGCCAGCTGCGCACCGAGGCCACCTGGGTCGGCCCCGTCGGCACCGCAGCGCGGTTGGCCGCCGGGCTCCGGGCCTGGCCGATGCTGCGCTTCGAGCTGACCGAGGAGGCCAGCGCCCGCGGAGATGGCGAGCGGCTGGCCTTCGTGCCCGGCCGCGGGTTCCACCGCAGCCTGATCTCGGCCAACGGCGATGTCGTCGTGGGGGAGGAGCGGGTGCGCGGCCTGCTGGCCCGGGCCCGCACCGCCGACGACTTCCGGCACGGCCTGCACGAGCTGCTCGGGTCGGACTGGGACGCCGAGCTGGAGCCCTACCGCGAGGGCGGCGACGGCGCGCCCGTCACGCTCCTGCACCACGTGGTCTGAGAAGCGCGTGGTCTGAGAAGCGCGTCGTCGGACCCCTGAAACGCCGATGATCTCGGGGTTGTGGCCGCTATGACGACCACAACCCCGAGATCATCGGGACATCGGGCTGATCTAGAGCGGGATGTTGCCGTGCTGCCCGCGAGCCGGGGCCGCGGCGGCCAGGGCCCCGACAATCCGGCGACGGGTCTGGGTCGGCTCGATCAGCTCGTCGACAACACCCAGCTCGATCGCGCGGGCGACTCCGCCGGCGATCTTCTCGTGCTCGGCGGCCAATTGCGCGTGCAGGGCCTCGCGCTCGCCGGGCTCGGCCGCGGCCAGCTTGCGGCGGTGCAGGATGCCGACCGCAGCCGACGCGCCCATGACGGCGACCTCGGCGTCCGGCCAGGCGTACACGGCGGTGGCACCGAGGGACTTGGCGTTCATTGCGATGTACGCGCCGCCGTAGGCCTTCCGGGTGACCAGCGTGACGCGGGGGACGACGGCCTCGGCGAAGGCGTGCAGCAGCTTGGCCCCGCGGCGCACGACGCCGTCCCATTCCTGGCCGACGCCGGGCAGGTAGCCGGGCACATCGACGAGGACAACGAGCGGGACGCCGAACGCGTCGCACATGCGCACGAAGCGCGATGCCTTCTCCGCGCTCGGGGAGTCCAGGCATCCGCCCAGGCGGAGCGGGTTGTTGGCGACGACCCCGACTGTGCGCCCGGCGAGGCGCCCGAGGCCGGTGAGCACATTGGGGGCCCAGCGGGCCTGGAGCTCGCGCAGCGACCCGGTGTCCAGCAGCGACCCGACGATCGGGGCCACGGGATACGCCCGCTTGGGGTTGTCCGGCATGAGCGCGCGGAGGTCGATCTCGGCCTCGTCGGCGACATCGGCGAAGCCGCCCTGCAGGGCGAGCAGCGCGGTGAGGTCGCGCGCCTGCTGGATCGCGTCCTCATCGGTCTCGGTCGTGACGTGCACGACGCCGCTGCGGCGCCCGTGAGTGTCGCTGCCGCCTAGGGACTGCATGTCCACGTTCTCGCCGGTGACCGAGCGGACGACGTCGGGGCCGGTCACGAAGACCCGCCCGTTCTCGCTCATGATCACGATGTCGGTCAGTGCCGGGCCATAGGCCGCACCGCCGGCGGCCGGGCCGAGCACCACCGAGATCTGCGGGATCTTGCCCGACGCCCGGACCATCGCCGCGAAAACCAGCCCGACCGCGTCGAGGGCGAGAACGCCCTCGGCCAGCCGTGCCCCGCCGGAGTGCCAGAGGCCGACAACCGGGATGCCGTCGGTCATGGCCGCCTCGATCGCCACGACGATGTGCCGGCAGCCGTCATTGCCCATCGCGCCGCCCATCTTGAGGGCGTCGGTGCAGAACGCCACAACCGGCGCGCCCTCGATGGTGCCGCGCACCGCCCAGACGCCGCTGTCATCGCGCTCGACCAGCGGGGTCAGGCTGCCGGTGTCCAGGAGCAGGCCTAGGCGGGCCTCGACGTCGCGCGGGTCGAGCACAGGTGCGGCCTCCGATGTGCGGGTGGTGCTGGTGGTGGTGGTCACCGGCGTGATGGCGGAATTCTCTGCGAGCGAGGTCATGGTGTCCTTCCGATCCGCGGAGCGAGTCCGGTGCCGCTGGAAATACGTTTGCCGTGGTGATGAGCGTTGCCCGGGGTGATGAGCGGGTGGCCGTCTGCCGGCCCGATGGCTTAGGGCTTGGTGAAGACGAGCGCGGCGTTGTGGCCGCCGAAGCCGAAGGAGTTGTTCAGCACCGCGGGCACGGACATGTGCCGGGCGCCGTGGCTGGGAACATCGACGCGGAGGTCGTCGTCGGGGTCCTCCAGGTTGATCGTCGGCGGGACGATGTCGTGGTGGATCGCCAGCACGCTGAAGATCGACTCGATGGCGCCGGCCGCGCCGAGCAGGTGCCCGGTCATCGACTTGGTGCCGGTGACGACCGGGTGCGGGCCGACGGCCTCGATGATCGCCAGCGTCTCGCCGATGTCGCCGGTGGGTGTCGAGGTGGCGTGGGCGTTCACATGCACGATGTCGGTCGGGGCGAGCCCGGCGCGGGAGATCGCGGTGCGCATCGCGCGGATCTGGCCGGCCTGGTCGGGCGCGGTGATGTGGTTGGCGTCGGAGGTGATCGCGGCGCCGCCGAGCACGGCGTACGGCCTGCGGCCGCGGGCCTCCGCGCTTGAGCGGCGCTCGATGATCAGGACGCCTGAGCCCTCGCCGAGCACGAAACCGTCGCGGCCCTTGTCGAACGGGCGCGACGCGCGCTCGGGCTCGTCGTTGCGGGTGCTCATGGCGCGCATCTGGGCGAAGCCGGTGATGGTGAGGGAGTGGATGCAGGCCTCGGTGCCGCCCACGATGACGACATCGGCGCGGTCGAGGTTGATGAGGTCCAGGCCGTAGGCGATGGCCTCGGCGCCGGACGCGCAGGCGCTGACCGGGGTGTGGGCGCCGCCCTGCGCGCCGAGTTCCATGCTGACGTAGGCCGCGGGGCCGTTGGGCATGTCCATTGGGATGAGCATGGGCGAGACCTTGCTGGCGCCCTTGGCCTTCATCAGGTCGTGCTGGTCCATCAGGCTGACCACGCCGCCGATGCCGGTGCCGATGACCACGGCCACGCGGGTCGGGTCAAGCCCGTTGTCGGCCGCCTTGCCGACGAAACCGGCGTCGGCCCACGCCTGGTGGGCGGCGACGAGGGCCGCGTGCTGCGAGCGGTCCATGCGGCGCGCCTGGGCGCGGGGCAGGAGCTCGGCGGGGTCGACCTTCATGCGCCCGGCAATGCGGACCGCGATCTCGCTGGCCCATTCGTCGGTCAGCGCGCTGATGCCGCTGCGTCCCTCGAGGAGGGCCTCCCACGTGCTCGCGACGTCGCCGCCAAGCGGGGTCGTGGCGCCGAGTCCGGTGACTACCACATCGTCGGTCATGAGTTCGCGTTCCTCCACAGAAGTTTTGTGCGGCACTCCCGGCGCGCCGGCCCGTGGGGGACGGCGCGCCCGAAGCCTCGAGCGGTGTCGATCAGGTCAGCGCCGCGAGGGCGCCGATCGGATCGATCAGGCGTGCGCGCTGATGTAGGCGACGACGTCGCCGACGGTCTTGAGGTTGGGCAGCTCGTCGTCGGGGATCTTGACGCCGAACTTCTCCTCGGCGGCCATGGCGACCTCGACCATGGACAGGGAATCGACATCCAGATCGTCGGTGAAGGACTTCTCGTCGCTCACGTCGTCGGCCGGGACGTCGGCGACCTCGGCCAGGATCTCGGCCAGGCCGGTGCGGATCTCGTCGGCAGTCACGCGCGACTTCCTCTCTGTTGGTGCGAGCCGGCCACGGCGGCCGGCTCAGTCTGGGTTGTGCAGGTGCTGGTGTAGCTCGTGCTGGTCTAGCTCGTGCAGTGTGGCGGATTCAGCGGACGCACTGCGTCAGGGCGCGAGCACAACCTGGCTTGCGAATGTGAGCCCGGCGCCGAAGCCGATGATCAGCACCGGTGCCCCCGAGGGGATCTCGCCGCGCTCGACCATCCGGGACATCGCCAGGGGGATCGACGCGGCCGACGTGTTGCCGGCGTTGACGATGTCGCGGGCGATGACGGCATTGACCGCGCCGACCTTCTTGGCGATGTTCTCGATGATCCGCAGGTTGGCCTGGTGCGGGATGAAGGCGGCGATCTCCGACGGGTCGAGGCCCGCGCGGGCGCAGGCCTCGATCGCCACCGGAGCGAGCTGCCCGGTGGCCCAGCGGAAAACCGCCTGGCCCTCCTGGACGATGTACTGGCCGCCGGCGGGGATCTCGATGGTCGTGGCGCTGCTGCCGTCGCTGCCCCAGACGACCGGGCCGATGCCCGGCTCGTCGGAGCGCCCGATCACGGCGGCCCCGGCTCCGTCGGCGAAGATGATGTTCGTGCTGCGGTCGTCCGGGTCGGTGTACGTCGACAGCTTCTCCGACCCGACAACCAGCACATTGCGGGCCTGGCCGGTGAGCACTGCGGCGTTGGCCTGCGCGGTGGCGTAGACGAAGCCCGCGCAGGCGGCGTTGACATCGAAGGCGCCCGGGGAGGAGATGCCCAGGCGGGTCGCGAGCTGCGCGGCGGCATTGGGGACCGAGGTCGTCATCGTGCAGGTCGCGACGATGACGAGGTCGATCTCCGAGACGTCGACGCCGCTGGCCGCGATGGCCTTGCTGCCGGCGGCCTCGGCCATGTCGACGACACTCTCGTCGGCCAGGGCGATCCGTCGCTCGGCGATGCCGACCCGGCTCTGGATCCACTCATCGGTGGTCTCGACGCCGCGGGCGATGAGGTCGGCGTTGGTGACCACGTTGGCGGGCTGGTGGTGGCCCATCCCGAGGATCCGAGCGCCGGGGGCGCCCTGTGCGATCTGCATATCAATTCTCCTTGGCGGTGCAGCTCTGGCTCAGACGATGCTCGGCGATGCGAGCAGTGGTCATGACGTGGTCAGGATGCGCTCTCGGCCGCGACTGCGTCGGTCGAGACGCGCGCAAGCGGCAAGCCGGCGCCGACGATGTCGCCGTCGTGGCGCACCCATTCGTCCAGGACGCCGGAGAACGGGGCCAGCAGGTCGTGGGATTGGCCGTTGGTGCGCACGGTCCCGAGAACCGCGCCGCCGATGATGGGCGAGCCCTCGTCGATGCCGTCGGCGCGGGTGAAGACGCCCTTGGCCGGGGACACGATGATCTGCAGGTCGGGGGTGTGCCCGCCCTGCGCGGATGCCGTCGCCTTGGACAGCAGCGACCGGGCCGCCTCGATGTCGGCCGGGGACTTGATGGCCAGCAGCGTGACGCCGGGCATCTCGCGCTTGGCCAGCCCGACCAGCGTGCCGGCCGGGGCGAGCTCGATGACGGTGTCGACGCCGATGTCGCGCAGCGTCTGCTGGCAGAGATCCCATCGCACCGAGGTGGTGACCTGGGCGACGAGGCGGGCGACGAACTCGCCGCCGTCGGTGATCGCGCGGCCGTCGAAGTTCGACAGCAGGGCGTGCGACGCGTCTTGCACGGGCATCGTGGCGGCGACCTCGGCCAGCACCGACTGCGCGGGCGCCATGTAGGAGGTGTGGAATGCCCCGGCCACCGCGAGGGGCCGGACGCGGGCGCCGGCCGGTGGGTCGGCCGCGAGGGCGGCCAGCGCGTCGATGGCGCCGGCGGCGACGATCTGGCCCGCGGCGTTGCGATTGGCGGCGGTCAGGCCCAGCGCCTCGATGGCGGCGACCACGGTGTCGGCGTCGCCGCCCAGGACCGCGGACATCGACGTCGGGACGGCGTTGCAGGCCTCGGCCATTGCCGCGCCACGGCGGGCGGCCAGGACAACGGCGTCATCGGGGCTGAGCACGCCGGCGATCGCCGCCGCAGTGACCTCGCCGATGCTGTGGCCGGCGGCGACGAAGAACTCGCGCCCGGAGTCCCCGAGCAGGCCGAGCTCGCCCGCGGCGAGCAGGCCGGCCACGACGATCAGCGGCTGGGTGATCGCGGTGTCCTTGATCTCCTCCGCATCGGCGGTCGTGCCGAGACGGATCAGGTCGAGCCCGGTGAGGGCCGACCAGCGCTCCACCGTCTCGCGGGCGCCGGGGCGCTCCAGCCAAGGGGCGAGCATTCCGGGAGTCTGTGAGCCCTGTCCGGGCGCGAGTACGGCGAGCACGGGTCTACCGTGCACGCCCGCGCCTCCCGACGACGAGGGCGACGCGCACAGCGTTGCCGGAGCGCCTTTAGAGGAAACCTCCAAGGCCCGCCCAGATGCTGGGCTACAGCGCGGAGTCCGGCGGTGTGTCGCGCGCAACCTCGGCCAAGCGGCCGAAGGTCAGGGCCAGGCGCAGCGCGAATGCCCCGCGCGGCGTGGTCGGGGACTGCCCGCAGACCTCGCCCACCCGGCGCAGGCGGTAGCGCACGGTGTTGGGGTGAACGAAGAGGGCGCGGGCGGTGGACTCCAGCCCGCCGCCGGAGTCCAGGAATGCCGTGACGGTGTCCAGCAGCGTGTCGCCGGAGGCTGCCAGCGGCCGGTAGATGGTCGAGATCAGGTCCGCGCGCGCCTCGGCGTCGCCGGCCAGCGCCCGCTCGGGGAGCAGGTCATCGGAGCTGATCGGGCGCGGCGCGCTGGGCCAGGCCCGCGCGGCGGCCAGTCCGCGCAGCGCCGTCTGCGTCACCGCCGTCGCGCTGCCGAGGTCCGCGCCGCGCGGGCCGACGACGATCGGGCCGTCGGCGAAGTCGTCGGCCAGGCCCCGGGCGGCGTCCATCGGGTCGGTCTCGCCGCCGAGCACCACCACCAGCCGACCGCCATGCACGCCGGCCAGGGCGTCGAGGCCGCGGCGACGGGCGAACCGGTGGACGCCCTCCATTACCTCGGTGGGGTCGGTCGAGCCGGCCGAGCCGACAACCACCGTCACCGGCCCGGTCGTCTTCCACCCCAGTGCGACGGCCTGGCTGACCGGCGAGGCCTCCTCGGCGGCGCCGCCGCGCACGAGCCCATCGATGACCAGGGCCTCGAGTCGGGCATCCCAGAGGCCGCGCCGCTCGGCCGCCGCGGCGTAGACGCGAGCTGCGGCGAAGGCGATCTCGCGGGCGAAGCGCAGGACGGAGGTGCGCAGCGCCGTCTCCATGCCGGGGTCGGCCAATTGCGGCACCCGCTGCTCGGCGATGGAGATGACCACCTCGATCAGCTCGACGGTCTGGCGCAGGCTCATCGCGCGGGCCAGGTCGCGCGGGGCGGCGCCGAAGACCTCCTCGGTCAGGCGCAGGCGCTGGTCGGGCAGCCGCATCCACGCCACATAGCTGGCAATACCGGCCTGCGCGACGAGCGTGACCCAGGAGCGCTGGTTCGCCGGCAGGGCGCGGAACCACGGCAGCGTCTCGTCCATGCGGGTGACGCTCTCAGTGGCCAGGGTGCCGGACAGCGCCTCGACGCGATCGACTGCGGCAGCAAGCAGATGGTCGCTCTGCTCGGTCGACGCAGTGGAAGTCACAGCAGCAGGGTAGATGTGTAGCTCATGGTGGACGACGCAGCATCAGCCCCGGAGCCCGTCAGCGCCCGTCCGGGCTCGCGCGACCCGGCGGCGGACCTGCGGCGCATCGCGTATCTGCTCGAGCGCACGGCGGCGGCGACGCAGCGGGTCCGGGCGTTCCGGACGGCCGCGGGGCTCGTGGCGCGCCTGGATGACACCGAGCTGCGGGCGCGGGCCGCAGCCCGCACGCTGACTGATCTGCCCGGGATCGGGAAGAGCACCTCGGCGGTGATCGAGGAGTCGGTGGCGGGCGTTCTGCCCAAGTACTTAGCCGACTTAGAGGCCAGTGCCGGGGACGAGCCGATCGGGCCGGATCTGGGCGAGGGGCTGTCCCCGGCGGCGGTCGCCATGCTCAGGGCGCTGCGCGGGGATCTGCACAGCCACTCCGATTGGTCCGACGGCGGGTCGCCGATCGAGGAGATGGCCGCCGCCGCGCGTGATCTGGGCCGGGAGTACCAGGCGCTGACCGACCACTCGCCACGACTGACCGTTGCGCACGGGCTGACGGCCGAGCGGCTGCAGGAGCAGCTCGGCGTCCTTGATCTGGTCCGCCCGAAGGTGGCGCCGATGAGGCTTCTGAGCGGCATCGAGGTCGACATCCTGGATGACGGCGCGCTCGATCAGTCCGAGGAGATGCTGAGCCAGCTCGATGTGGTTGTCGCCAGCGTCCATTCGAAGCTGAGGATGGATTCGGCCGGCATGACCGCGCGGATGGTCGGCGCAATCGCCAACGAGCACACCGACATCCTCGGCCACTGCACGGGGCGGATGGTGACCGGCAATCGGCTGCGTCCGGAATCGGCCTTCGACGCCGAGCTCGTGTTCGCCGCCTGTGCCCAATTCGGCGTGGCCGTCGAGATCAACTCCCGGCCCGAGCGCCTCGACCCGCCGATGCGATTGCTCGAGCAGGCGATCGACGCTGGGTGCCTCTTCAGCATCGACACCGACGCCCACGCGCCCGGCCAGCTGGAGTGGCTGCGCAACGGCGTCGAGCGCGCGGCGAAGGCCAATGTGCCGATCGAGCGGATCGTCACGGCCTGGCCGGTCGAGGACCTACTGGCGTGGACGGCGGACCACTACCACCGGCCCGCCGAGGCGAGCATCCGCCGCTAGTACGGTCAGGCGATGGACGTCCGGCGCGGCGCTGAGCGCGCGGAAACGCGCAGCGAGCGCATCGTGTCGCGGCACTCGTTCGCGTTCGGCCCGCACTATGAGCCAGGCAATCTGGGGTTCGGCGTGCTGGTGGCGCATAACGAGGACCTGATCGAGCCGGCCGGCGGGTACCCCGAGCATCCCCACCGGGACATGGAGATCGTGACGTGGGTACTGGCCGGCGCCTTGGAGCATCGCGACTCCGCCGGCCACTCCGGGATCGTCGTGCCCGGCACCGTGCAGCGGATGAGCGCCGGGCGCGGAGTGCGGCATTCGGAGCGCTCGGGCGAGGCGGCGCCGCTGCACATGGTGCAGATGTGGGTGCGCCCCGACATTCTGGGCGACACGCCCGCCTACGGCCAGGCCGACCTGGGCCCGGAGTTGGCGCGCGGGGGGCTGGTGCTGGCCGCGTCCGGCCGAGCGGGGGACGAATCGGCGCTCAGCTTGCGTCAGCCGGACGCGCGGATGTTCATAGCGCACTTACTTCCGGGGGCGTCCATCCAGGTTCCCACTGCGCCACTGGCGCATCTGTTCGTGGCCCGGGGCGGGGCAACCCTGGAGACCGACGGCGCGTCGATGCCACTCGGCGCCGGCGACGCCGTCCGGCTGACCCGATCGCAGGGCGAGCGGCTTACCGCGCAGCGGCGCAGCGAGATCATCCTCTGGTCGCTGGACTCCTGAACTGGCACGTGGCTCGGCTACGCTCCGGCGCGGCATAGGCGCCTTACTTCTGAGTCGATCGGCGGTGGACCGGTGGGGGATCTCCTCGACGACATCGCCCATGGCTACCGCCACCACATCGTCCAGGCCGGCAAGGAGCAGGCCTTCTGGGTCCTCGTCGCGTTCCTCATCACCTTCATCATCGTGCGGCTCATCACCCACGCGATCCGGGCTGGACGCGGTCCTTTCCGAGATGTGTCGGTCGGTGGCAGCCACGTGCACCACATGGTGCCCGGGATCATCCTGCTGCTGGTCACGGGGTACCTGGCCAACGCGGTCGAGGCGCGGGCCGGGCGAACGACCGTCGCGCTGTTCTTCGGTATCGGCGCGGCATTGACCCTCGACGAATTCGCACTCTGGCTTCATCTCAAGGATGTGTACTGGGAGAAGGCGGGCCGCCGCTCGATCGACATCGTGATCGTCTGCGCGACCATCGCCGGGCTGTTCCTGCTTGGGTTCGGCTTCTGGCGCGACGTCGCCCGGGTCATCGGCCACTACCTCTGAGCCGCGTCCGCCCAAGCCCGCAGCCGATGCAGGTCACTCGGCCCGCTCGGCCGCCAGCCGCGCCGTCCCGAGGACGACTACTCCCAGGCAGATCAGATAGGCAGCGATATGCAGTGGGTCAACTGGTATGTCCTCATGCAGCAGCGCGGCGCCCAGGATGATCGCGAGGACCGGGTCGGCGACGGCATTGGCCGGGAAGCTCGCGCCCAGGGCCCCAATCTGGAACGCCGCTTGGGTCAGCGCGATGCTGGCGGCGCCGAGGGCGACGAGCACGGCCAGCGGCACGAAGCCGCGGGCCTCGGCCAGCGCACCCGATCCGCCGTCGTCCCATGCCGTCGCCACTGCGTCCAGGAGGACCGCGACGAAGCCGAACCAGGCGCCGGCGACACCGCCGATGACCGCGGCCCGCGCCGCGGTGCGCAGTCGGAGCAGGGCCTGCGCCGCTAGGAGGAGCAGCGCGCCGGCCCCCACGACTGCGCCGGAGGAGATCGCCACCTGAGTCGCTGTCAGGCCCTGAGCCGGGCCCGGGTTGCCGACGAGCACGAAGAAGGCCGATAGGCCCACGATGATCAGTCCGCAGGACCGATAGTCCGCGCCGCGGGGCCGGGGACCGCCGAGGATCCAGGCGATAGGCAGCGACACAGGCAGGGCGAGGATGAGAATGGGCTGAACCAGGATGACCGGGCCAGTGGCCAGGGCGATGACCTGGAAGATCAAGCCGAGTCCGTCCCCGGCCAGGCCGAGCAACCAGCGCGGGTTGCGCAGGAGGCGCAGGAGGCCGGCCGCCCCGGCGGGCTTATCGCCCGACTTCGCGGCCGAATGCGCAGCCGAGTGCTCCACGGCGGTCGATGAGCCGTAGGCGATCGCGGAGGCGACGGCGAAGGGGATGGCGATCAGCAGGGACATATGGCCGCCGGTTTCGTCGACTGGTTTCCGCCAGGGAACCTAGTCCACGGCGTACGTGGGACGTCGCGCCGCCACTAAGGTCTCCCGGCATGAGCGATGCGCAGATACCGCCTGATGCTCCGGCGGACGATGCGGGCATCGCTGGGGCGGCTCCTGCGGCACTGACGCCAATGCAGGCTCGACAGGCCAAGCTCGACATCGCCCGCGCCGCCGGAACCGACCCAGTTGCCTATCAATTCGATGTGAATCACCACGCGGCGGAGATCCTCGAGAAGTGGTCGGGCCTGGCGCCCGGCGCCCACGCCGACGTCCAGGTGCGAGTGGCCGGCCGGATGAACCTGGTCCGCCGGCACGGCGGGCTCACCTTCGTCGTGTTGCGCGACCGCACCGGTGCCATCCAGGTCCTCGCCGATCGCGCGGCGCTCGGGGACGACGCCTACCGGGCCTTCCTGGATTTCGATCGCGGCGACTGGCTGGGTGTCACCGGCACGGTGATCCGGACGGACAAGGGCGAGATTTCCATCGCGCTGGAGGATGTCGCCCTGCTCGGCAAGGCCGTCCGCCCGCCGCCGGATAAGGACAAGGGCGTGACCGACGTCGAGGTGCGTTATCGCCAGCGCTACGTCGACCTGATGACCAATGAGCAGACCCGCCGGATCTTCCATATCCGCCGCGTCGTGATCTCCACTATCCGCAAGCACCTGGAGGCCCGCGGCTTCTGGGAGGTTGAGGGCCCGATGCTGCAGAGCATCCAGGGCGGCGCGACGGCGCGGCCGTTTATCACGCATCACAACGCACTCGACATAGACATGTACTTGCGGATTGCCCTGGAGCTGCACCTCAAGCGGCTCGTCGTGGGCGGCATGGAGCGGGTCTTCGAGATCGGCCGCGTGTTCCGGAACGAGGGCATTGACGTCCGGCACAATCCTGAGTTCACGATGCTCGAGGCGTATCAGGCCTTTGCCGACTATCACGACATGATGGACCTCGTCGAGGGCATGATCGTCGATGCCGCGACCGAGGCGCTGGATGGCAAGCTCGTGGTCAAGGTCGGCGACAGACTGGTCGATCTGTCGCCGCCGTGGCCCCGCGTGACGATGTCCGACCTCATCCTCCAGCGCCTCGGCGTCACCATGGATCCGACCATGCCGGTCGCCGACGCGCAGCGCATTCTCGACTCCCTCCATGTGGAGTGGGAGGCGCATTGGGGCTCGGGCAAGCTCATGAAGCAGGTGGTGGACGAGAAGGTTCAGCACGAGGTCGTCGAGCCGATCTTCTGCATCGACTATCCGCAGGAGGTCTCGCCGCTGGCCCGGGTGCACCGGACCCGGCCGGGCTATGTCGAGCGGTTCGAGCTGATGGTCGCGGGCTTCGAGCTGTGCAATGCCTATAGCGAGCAAAACGATCCGGTGGCGCAGCTTGCGGCGTTCGAGGACGAGGCGCGAGCGAAGGCGCAGGGCGATCCCGAGGCCGGGGATGTCGATCTCGACTACGTGCGCGCCCTCGAGTACGGGATGCCCGCCACCGGCGGCCTCGGCGTCGGGATCGATCGACTCGTGATGCTCCTGTCGGGCGCGGCCAACATCCGCGAGGTCATCCTCTTCCCGACCATGCGCCCCGAAGCCGGCCAGGGCCCCAGTGGCCCCTCGGGCGCGGGCGGTGGCGGCGGTCTGGGCCGGCTGACGCCGGAGCCTGTGACCAGCCCCAGGCCTGCGGCTCCGCCCACATCCCACGATGACGCCGGGACCGCGCCGACGGCGTCCGTGACGCGCCTACGGCCGGTGCGCGCGTCCTTGCTCGCCCGTCGCTCGATGACCTGGCCGCGGGTGCTCGGCGCACTCACTGCCCTCGGCGGCGTCCTGCAGCTGCTGACGCTGGTGGACCTCGAACGTTGGCTGCCTGTCGAGGACCCGATCGGCCCGATTTGGTTCCGGGTGACGAGCCACCTCCTGACTATGCTGGCCGGCCTCGGGCTCCTGCTGCTGGCGGGCCAGCTCGCGCGGGGCAAGCGGCGGGCCTGGCAGTTCTCCATAGCGCTGTTCGCCCTGGGCGTGGTGGCGAATGTGCTGAAGGGCCCTCACCTCCTCGGCACGTCCTACTGCGTCGGCATCCTGGTCGCGCTGATAGTCGCGCGCAACTATTTCCGCGGGCGCTCCGATCCGCCCTCGCTGTTCCGCCTGCTGCGCCTGGCCCCGCTCTATCTGCTGGTAGTGCTGGTGTTCGGGTTCGTGAGCCTGTTCGTCGAGCGCCATCGCCTCGGCGGGGACCTCACCGTGCTGCGCGGCCTGGAGACCATCGTCAAGGGCGTCGTCGGGGTCAACGGCCCGTACACCTACGACCGGCCGTTCTTCCGGGAGTTCTTCCCCGATGGCCTGCTGACCTTGGGGATCGTCGGGCTGCTCGGTACGGCCTACCTGCTCTTCCGCCCGCTCACCGCCCGCGCGCCGCACACCGAGGACGACTGGTCACAGGCCCGGCGGCTGGTGCGCGCCTACGGGTCGGACACATTGGCCTACTTCGCGCTGCGCGACGACAAGAGCTTCTTCTTCAGCGCCGATGGCGAGGCCTTCGTCGCCTATACATACCTGGGCGGCTTCGCGCTGGTGTCGGGCGATCCGATTGGGGCCGAGGCCTCGATCGATGGCGTGCTCGACGAGTTCATCGAATTCTGCCGTGAGCGGTCGTGGCGGGTCGCGTTCCTCGCCGCGCGCACGTCGGAGATGCCGCGGTACGCCGCGCGCGGGCTGCGCAGCTTCTACCTGGGTGACGAGGCGATCGTCGAGTGCGGGAGCTTCACCATGGACGGGGCGGCGATGAAAAGCGTGCGGGCTGCGGTGCGTCGGGTCAGCAAGACGCACTCCTTCGCGATCATGCGCGAGTCACAGGCCCCGGTGAGCCTGGTGCGCCAGCTCAATGCCATCAGCGAGCAGTGGCGCGGCAAGGCGCCGGAGCGCGGCTTCACGATGTCTCTCAGCCAGGACATCGAGGGGGCCGGTCGCAATCCGGAGTTCCTGCTGTGCGTTGCGCTCGACGACAAGGGCGCCCCCGGCGGGTTCCTGCGGATCATCCCCGCCTACGGCCACGATTTCGGCTACACGCTGGACCTGATGCGGCATCGCCCCGATGCCCCGAATGGCATGACCGAATTCCTCATCGCGCAGACGGCCTTGGCGCTGCGGGCCGAGGGAATCTCGCGGCTGTCGATGAATTTCGCGATGTGGGGGCGGTTATTCTCCGATGACGCCGTCCATTACACACTCCAGCAGCGGCTGGCCAAGCGCGTCGTCGATATGCTCAGCCCGTTCTTCCAGATCAAGTCGCTGCACGATTTCAACGCGAAGTTCTCCCCGACCTGGGTGTCGCGGGAGCTGGTATTCGAGGATCCCACCGACCTCCCGCGGGTCGGCCTGCTGTATGCCGGCGCCGAGGGGTTCCTGGCGATTCCCGGCGTGGGGGAGCTGTTCGTGCCGCGCGCCGTCGGGGGAGTGTCGTCCGGCGCAGCCTGACGCCCGTTCTGGCGGCAGGCACCGCTCCGCGCGGTACCGCTGATGCGATGATCTTGAGCTTTTCTGTGCCAGGGCACGTAAAAGCTCAAGATCATCCCGCGAGTTGACCGGTTGTCCGGTGTTCGAGCGCGGCCAGCCAGCGCACGACGTGTTGCGCCACCGACGCGGCGTCGCGCAGCACATCGATGGCCGGCACGTGCAAGACGGCGATGCCGCTCTCCTCGAGCCGTCCAGTACGTCGAAGGGTGTCCGCCCAATCCGCTCCCGAGCTGTGGTGCTCCGCCCCATCGACCTCGAGCGCAGCGCGCAGCGACGCCCACCAGGCATCGACGATGACGAGCCTCTGACCGCGGCGATCCCGGAAGACGACGTTTTGCTCGAATGGCGGTGCGCCGGCGGAGCGCAGCGCGTCACCGAGCAAGCCCTCCGGCACAGACCAAGCGCCCAGCATCGCTGCCTGGACGGCGTCCCTCAGTGGCACGGATCCGCGACGAGGGCCGGCCTGGTAGGCCCGCTGAACGTCCTCGGCAGTACATAGCCTTCGCCGGATCGCCTCGGTGACCGCACCCAGCACCGACCGTGCGTTCGGTGTCGCGACGCCGAAGTCGGCTAGTGCCCGAGCGATCCCCGCGGTACGGAGCCCATCGATGATCGCGACGCCGTACGGGATTGGAGTGGCCCGTACGTGGATGTCGCGAAACGCCGTCGATCCAGTGCCGGGCGGCATGAGGACAAGTGGTCGGCGCGGCGCACGGACGTCACGCAGACTCCAGAGGGTGAGTGCAGCCGCGCCGCTCAGAGCCGAGCGTGGCCCGGTTGCTAGCAATGCTCCCGCGAGCCAGTCCCGATAGACAGGTTCCGAGCCGCGGGTGAAGTAGACGCCGGCGTAAAGCCGAGTCCATTGCCGTCGCATCAATCGATGAGCGATGGCGTCATCGGACATGCCGGCGCGCAACGCGGCCGGACGATTCACCACTCGCGGAAGATCCACCGGGTGAGGATGGCCGTAGATCCCGCCGCGTCATGGCGTCAACCCGGCGCTGTGGATGGCGCGACGGTTGTGGATAGTGACCCGAAGATGATCTTGAGGTTTTCTGTG
>JAOPVO010000013.1 GCA_025966155.1 Pseudonocardiales bacterium | reverse complement strand
TCCACGCCCAGCCGCGCGAGATCACCGGTCCACGACTGGTTGGTGATGCGGTCCGGGCGCCCGACGCGGGATGTGCGCCAGACCTCCCTTGACCAGAATTGCCAGGATGATTCGGGCATAACGACGGCGGCGACGGCCGTCACGCCGGCACTGGCGGCCAGCGCCCGGCGGCCCGCATCCCGCCGGCCGCTGGCGAACAGCGCGAGGATGAGCACTGCGGGCGTCAGCTTGATGGCGGCGGCGAGCCCGATCAGCGCACCGCCGCGCCGGCCCGTGGACAGAAGCCACATATCGGCGGCCAGCAGGCCCAGCAGGACGAGGTTGATCTGCCCGAAGCCCAGCGATTCGCGCACGGGCTCCAGGCTCAGCACCATGGCGGACCCGAGCATCGCCGACGGCCACTGCGGCCAGCCGAAGCGCCGGGCCAGGGCGACGCCGAAACCCGATCCGCACGCCACGCAGAGCAGGACATTGATGACGGTGAAGACCAGCTCGGCCTGACCTAGAGACATCGCGGCCAGCGGCGACAGGACCATTGCGCCGAACGGCGGGTACGTGAAACCGAGGTGGTTGCGGGTGCCAGGCTGCTGGAATGTGTAGAGGCCATGCCCGTGCGCCCAGTAGTTGATCGCGTTGCGGTAGATCCGCATGTCCAGCCAGTCCGTCTGCCGCCGCAGATGCCACGACATCCATAGCAAACCGAGGGAAACGCCGACCGCCGACGCGGTGAACAGGGCACCCTGATAGATGCGCCGATCAAGCAATCGATCCGGTCCGGCCACGAGGCAGCAGCATAGGCGGACAACCCTCATTAACGAACGGTGCATCGCCTGACATTCGGCTATGAGCCGCCGTCAGCTGGTCAGGGGGCCCTGCAGGACGCTCTGGTCATGCGCGGCGTTGCCGTCGAACCACTGATGCGACACGTCGACGATGTGGAAATCGTCGAGATCCATGCCGGCCGGGAGCGTGAAGGAGCCCTTGCCATCCTCTCCCAGCGCACCGATGGGCACCATGATCTCCGTGCTCGGGGAGTAGAGCCAGACCTCGTAGAAACCCTCGGTGAGGGGCAGACGGGCGGTGCTCACCCGAAGCGACCGGCCCTCGTCGGCGCAGTACACCTCGGCCGAGCCACCCACATCCGAGGGGCCGCCCGGCATTTGGCCCAGCGCGGCCTGGGTCGTCTCGCACTGCGCGACGACCTCGTCCGAGCGAGACCCGAGCTCGTCCGAGCGCGACCCGAGCGCGTAGCCGGCCGCGGCGCCGCCCAGCGCGAGCACCACCGCGGCGGCTGCTGCCATCAGCCATCGGCGGGGGGCCCGCGCCTCGGGCCGCGGCGGAGGCTCGGTGATTCGCCGGGCTGTCGACGGCTCGGTGCGCTGCTGCGGGACGGCGAAGTCGGGCTCGGCGATCGCGGCGGCGATGGCGGCCCACACCTGCGCGGGGGGCTGGACGTCGACCGCCACCTGCGGGTCATCCTCACGAGCGAGATGGACGGTTCGGGCCAGGGAATCCAGCTCGTGGGCGCAGATCGGGCAGTAGGAGATGTGGGAGGCCAGCGCGGGGTCGACCGTCTCCCCGAGGGCGGCCAGCGCGATGCCGCTCAGCCGCTCCTCGTCATTGGCCGGGTCATGCGGGTCAGAGTGCGGACGCACCATCCACCTCCCATCGGTGTCGAAGCTGGAGCAGGCCTCGGCGCAGGTGGCTCTTCACCGTGCCGAGCGGCAGTCCGGTGACGCCGGCGATCTGGGTGTGCGTGAGGTCGTCGAAGAAGGCCAGCTGCAGCACGCGCCGCTGGGGCTCGGGCAGCTGCGCGAGCTCATCGGCCACCACGATGCGGTCGATGACCCGTTCCGAGACATCGCCGGACGCCGTCGACTGCTCCCGCAGCGCATCCATCGCCGCTGCTTCGGATGCCAGCCGCTCGCGGTTCAAGACCCTCAGCCGATCGATGGCGCGGCGGCGGGCGATCGAGCCGAGCCAGGCGCTCAACGGGCCCCGCTCGGGCCGGTAGGTGCTGCGGGCATGCCATGCCGACACGAAGGTGGCCTGGGTGGCCTCCTCCGCGTCGCCAGGGGTCGGCAGCGCCCGGAGCGCGATGCGGAACACCAGGCCCGCGTACCGGTCGTAGACCTCGCGCAGGGTGTCGGCGTCGCCGGTCGGGAACGCGGCCGCGAGCTTGGCGTCGTCCTCGCTGACCGATGACGACCAGGCCGACGAGGCCGAGGAGTCCGAGGACTCGGGCGTCGCCGGGGGCAGAGCGGAGTCGGACAACTCGGCGGGCCTCCTTCGCAGTCGACGGCCTCCGGGGCCGTACCGGACTACTCCCCGCCGCACCGCTCCCCCTATGCGCTCCGGCACGACCACGATGGACGCAGGTCGTCGTGACCGCGAAACCCGTCCAGCGTCAGGCTGCGGCGCCGGAGATGTTGACCATCCAATCGACGCCGAACTTGTCGACGAACATGCCGAAGGTGTCGCCCCACGGCGCGGTCTCGAGCGGCACGGTCGGGGTGCCGCCGTCGGACAGCCCGGCGAAGTACCCGCGCAGATCCGCTTCCTCGTCGGGGCCGCCGGACAGCGAGATCGAGATGTTCTGCCCCGGGGTGGTCGGCATCGAGCTCGGCGCGTCCGCGACCATCAGCGTCAGCCCCGCCGCCGAGACGAGCTGCCCGTGCATGATCCGATCGGCATCCTCCGGGCCGGCCTCGGTGCCGCCGTCGGCGAAGGTCATCAGCGTCAGATCCCCGCCGAAGACGGACTGGTAGAACTCGAGCGCGTCCTTGGCGTTGCCGTCGAGGTGGATGTACGGGTTGAGGGTCGTGGCCATGATGGGCTCCTCCGGTTGGACCGGGATGCCGATCATCCCGGTGCGCACGCTCTATAGACGTTGCTCGCGGCGGCAACTCATCGCCGCCCGGCCCGGGGATTGTTACATTTCGGCTGCTCAGCAATGGAGATGTGGCAATCCCGGGGAAAGTCGAGCGAAACCGAGGCGGGCGATGACCGGTACCGAGCATGGATCCGGCACCAAGGACGATCCGTGGGCGCTGAGCACGCCGCCCGGGACGTCCCAGTTCACGATGTACCGGGACGACGCCGCCGAGCCGCCGACGCTGGTCTGCCAGGTCGGCTCCACGAAGCTGCAGTACCTGGCCCGCTGCCTCGAGGACGTCCCGGCGATGCTGCGGCAGCGCGGCGACTGGATCGAGCTCGGCAGCGCCGACGAGGGCAAGGCGGCGAAGGACGGGACGCTCGAGGCGTGGGCTCGCGCGGCCGACAATCCCGTCGGCGGCTGGTACGGGCTCCGGAAGGGCTATCGCGGCCGGTTCGCGATGTACGTGCCGCCGCTGCTGGAGCTCCTCGGCCTGGCCGAGCTGGAGCACAACGCGCGAGGCAACCGCATCCGCGCGCTCTAGTTTCTCGTAGACGCCCTCGCGGCTTTGACGGCTTCGAGGGCATCGACGGCTTGGAGGGGGTCGGCGGGCTCGATGCCGGGGGTGGTTGGGTGAGTCCCATGACAACGATCGCGGTGACCGGGTCCACTGGGCAGCTGGGCGGGCGGGTAGCGCGTCTCCTCGCCGACGCCGGGGTCGCGCAGCGGCTCGTCGTCCGCGACCCCGCCCGCGCGCCGTCGCTTCCCGGCGCCGACGTCGCCCAGGCGGCCTTCGACGACCCGGCCGCGGTGCGCACGGCGCTGGCCGGGGTCGACACCGTCCTCATGGTCTCGGCGTCGGAGACCCCCGATCGGGTCGCCCAGCACGTCGCCTTCATCGACGCCGCGGTCGCCGCGGGCGTCCGGCACCTGGTCTACGTGTCCTTCGCCGGCGCATCGCCTACCGCGACGTTCACGCTGGCCCGCGATCACTGGGCCACCGAGCGGCATATCGCCTCGACCGGAGTGGCGTGGACCTTCCTGCGCGACAATCTCTACGCGGACTTCCTGCCGGCGATGGTCGGCGAGGACGGGGTCCTGCGGGGCCCGGCCGGCGATGGGCGCGTGGCGGCCGTGGCGCAGGACGACATCGCCGCGGTGGCGGCCCTCGTGCTGCGCGATCCGTCCGCGCATTCCGGGGCGACGCACGACCTGACCGGCCCGGAGGCCCTCACCCTGGCCGAGGTGGCCGCGACGATCTCCGAAGCGACCGGCCGGACGGTGTCGTACCACCCGGAGACCGTCGAGGAGGCGTACGCGTCCCGCGCGGCCTACGGGGCACCGGACTGGCAGGTCGACGCCTGGGTGTCGACGTACACGGCGATCGCGGCGCGCGAGCTGGCCGCCGTCAGCTCGGTGATCCCGTCGCTCCTCGGCCGACCCGCCACGTCATTCGCTGACGTACTCCGGGCGGCGACCCGCTCGGGAACGCAGAACCGCCCGGCTCCAGGTGTGGGAGCCGGGCGGTTGCTGTACCTCTGGGTGGAGGTGGCGGGAATCGAACCCGCGTCCTTCGTCGCTCTGGCAGGTCTTCTCCGGGCGGAGTTTGCTATGTCTCTACTTGGCCCCACCGGTCACACAAACGAGTCCGGTAGTGACAGGCCCAGTCACTGTGAGGTGTCCCGCCCGAGCCCGTGACCGGCCTGAGCAGTAAGCCATCTAGCTGATGCCAGGACCCGAGCCGATGGCGAACCCGGACTGACAGACTTGCTCGGGCTACTTAGGCAGCGAGAGCGAAGTCGGCGCGACTAGAGTCGGCGCTTATTTTTTTTGCAGCGCTTTTTTAACGAGGTCAGCACTGCAATCCTCGGCCCGCTTCCCCTGTCTCGACGAACAAAGTCGAAACCGTTCACCCCCAGGTGGTGGAACACACGGGCGGATGCCCGAGCACACGACTCTAACGCGCAATCCCGCGCAGGGCATCCCGGTTCGCTCGGGTCCGGCCTCCCTGCCCCGAGAATGGCGAAGTTGAGCCGGTCCTGGCGGCTCAACTTGCCATTCTTGGGCCCTGGGGGCGGCTAGACCGCGCTATCAAGCAGGGGTCGAGCGCAGGTGCTTAGTCAGCGCCACCACGGTGCCCGACCCCGTCGCCCGCACGGTGACGCCGTCGACCAGCGAGCGCATCAGCAGCAGGCCCTGGCCACGCTGGGCCTCCGAGGGCGGGCCGATCCACGCGCCGCGGTCGGAGATCGTCAGCTCGATCGCGCCATGGTGCACCGTGCCGACCAGCTCCACCGGCCCATCGCCCGAGCCGTACGCATGCTCCACGGAGTTGGCGCACGCCTCGCCCGCGGCCAGCAGCACGTCGTACTGGGTGTCCTCGTCGAGGTCGAGGCGGGCCAGCCACTGACGCAGCGCCGACCGCAGCGGCTTGAGTTCGACCGCCCCCGACGCCGTCCCGTGGAAGCTGGAGATGTGGTCGCCGGGCGCCAGTTGCACCACCAGCAGCGCCACATCGTCGGAGGCCTCCGGGGTATCGGCGGCCAGCGTGGAGCACAGCCGGTCCAGCGCCATTGGCGTCCCGGATGCCTCGGCCTGCAGCTCCCCCACCCGCGCGGCGAGACGGGCGACATCGGTCTCGATGTCGGACCCGCGCGTCTCTATCAGCCCGTCGGTATACATCAGCAGGAGGCTGCCCGGGGCCAGGTCATGCACGGCGCTGATCCGCTGGCCCGGATCCGGCCCGCCCAGCAGCCCCGACCGCCCATCGCGCAGGGCCCGCACGCCGGCCCCATCGGCCAGCAGCGGCGGCACGTGGCCGGCGCTGCAGAATGTCAGCGTCCGCGCGCCCGGGTCGATCACGCCGTAGAACACCGACGCCAGCCAGGCCCCGTCGACGCGCGCGGCGAAGTGGTCGAGGCGCTCGAGCACCGTCGCGGGGTCGTCGAACGAGCCGGCCAGCGCCGCGAGCCCGGATCGCAGCTGGCCCATCGCCGTCGCGGCCCGGAGGCCCCGGCCCATCACGTCGCCGACGGCCACGCCGATCCGCCCGTCGGGCAGGGCGATGACGTCGTACCAGTCGCCGCCGACCTCCAGATCGCCCGCTGCCGGCTCGTACAGCGCTGCGATCTCGACGCCGTCCAGCACGGGCAGGTGCTGGAGCATCATGCTGTCCTGCAGGGCCCGCGCCACGGCCCGCTCGTGCTCCAGCAGCTGGACCCGCTTGACGGCCTGCGCGGCAACCTCGGCCAGTGCCATCAGCATCGTGCGCAGGCTGGCCTCGATGACAAACGGCGACTTCCACCGCAGCACGAGGCAGCCGAACGTCTCCCCGCCCTGGCGCAGCGGGAGCGCGGCGATCGCGTCGTCGTGGGCGCTCACGAATGCCCGGAGCGCAGGCCACTGGCGCACCGCCTCGTGCCCGGACGCGATCCAGAGCGGGACGCCGGTGCGCACGACCTCGCAGCCGGGGACCGGGGTATCGCGCGGCAGCCGCGTATCGACGCTGAACCCGTCGACATTGCTGAGCAGGATATGCATCACGTCGTCGGCGCCGAGGGCGCCCACCCACGTCTGATGCGCCCCGACCGCGCGCAGCACCGGGCCCATCATGGCCGCGTCGAACTCGGCCGTGGTGGTCACCGCGGCCAGCTCGAAGCTGAGGCGCTGCAACGATTCGATCATCGATCGCGCTACCCGCTCGGCCTCGAGCGCGAGCTCGGTGCGGCGCTGGATCGCCGTCCGCTCCGTCACGTCGAGGAACGCCATCGCGACGGCCACCACGGAGCCATCCGGGTCGGTGACCGGGGTCGTCGACATCGAGACGGTGACGCGCGTGCCATCGGCCCGACGCACCTCCGCGTTAACGTCGTGCACCGACTCCCCGGTCCGCAGCGTGCGGTTGAGCGGCCAATCCAGCAGGCCGAGCTCGTCGTCGGTGCCGGGCCAGTAGCCGCCGTAGCGCTCGAGATCCTGGGCGAACAGGTCGGTGCGGATCTCCCCCACCAGCGCGGCGACGGCCCGCTGGCCGATCAGGATGCGCCGGGTGCGGGCGTCGACCACCACCACCCCGACCGGCATCATCTCCAGCAGCTGGGCCAGCTGCGAGTGCTCGCGACGCAGGGTCAGCGCGAAGCTGCGGTCCTCGGTGACGTCGACGACCACGCCGACGATCTGCAGCGGGGCCCCGGAGCCATCGCGCACCAGCGTCAGGTGATCGCGCACCCACATCCACCGTCCGCGCAGATCCCGGATGCGGTACTCGATGAC
>JAOPVO010000354.1 GCA_025966155.1 Pseudonocardiales bacterium | reverse complement strand
CCCAGCTCAGTCACTCGAACCGGCGCCGGACCCATTGATGGATCCACGGTTGTGCTTGTCGGCGGTGGTGATGCGCAGCGTGCCGTTGGTCCTTGCCGAGGTCGGTCATGGTCGTGGTGGATTCGGTGGTCGCACTGCTCTTGGGGAACTGCTTCCTGCCTGTTGCGAGGCTGGCTGGAGGTGCTGCGAATTGCTGGCGGCCGCGAACTACCCATCGATAGCTCGACGCACCCGGGATGCGCCTATGCGTCAATTCGGCAAGCCGGGGCAGAACCCCCGCATGACGAACCCCTCTGACCCGACCAAGCCCGATCCCGGCGGCACCGGACCGGACCCGCAGCCGCCTACGCCGCTGGATCCGGAGACCGGGAAGCCGGTGGTCGCGCCCACCGATGAGGATGGCGAGCGCCCGGCCGACGATCGAGGGCTGGACCCGGCGCTGTCCGCGCAGCGCACGCCCGAGCTATGAGCCCGCGCTTCGCCACCGACCTCGATCCGTCGGACAGCCGCTCCCGCGGCGGCCGGACCGAGGTCGCGGAGCTGCTGCCTTCGCTCGCCGATGCCATCGACGACGTGCTCAACGACACCGAGGCTCCGCGAGTGACGCTCCGCGGCCGGCGGCGCATCCCCGGTCTGCAGGACGGGCGCCGCGCCTACTGAGGAACGTGCCTACTGAGGAACGGGTGCCTCTATCCGGCGGCGGTCGCGCATGGTCGAATCGCTGTCGATGCCGGTGGAAAATAAGGTGACCCCGCCAATCAGGGACAGCGTGCCCATCGCCATGAGCGGCACCGGGTACCCGCCGCTCATCCCGTGCAGCAGCCCGACGAGCAGCGGGCCGACGCCCGAGCCGATCGGCCAGGCCAGTCCCATTCGGGCCATCAGCCGCGGGAAATCGCTTAGTCCATAGGCCTCGATGATGAACAGCGAGGACAGGACCGACACATTGCCCATGGCCACGCCCAGCAGGAACATCCCGACGAACAGCTGAGCCTCGGAGTACGCGCCGGCCAGGACGAACTGCGCTGCGGCCTGAATGAGCGCCACCGACACGGTCATGGTCCGCAGGCCGATCACCGGCAGGAGCGGGATGCCGCCCAGCCGGCTGACGAACGCGCCGAGCGCCAGAACCGACGCGGCCGCCCCGGTGCCCCCGGTGCCGTTCTCCTCGGCCAATCGCACGATATGGAAGATGGTCGCGATCTGCGAGACGAACAGGCAGAGCATCCCGCCCATCAGTGTCAGGAACAGCGCGCTGAGCACCGATGTGTGGACGCCGTCGCCCGCGGATTTGCGGGCGGTGAGGCCGGCCGGTGGCTCGCGCATGTACAGGGCGGCGAGGCCGAGCACGGCGAACAGCATGCCGCCCAGCAGCAGCCCGCCAGCAGTGAGGCCCCAGCCGTTGACCGCCGAGAGAACCACCGGGGGCAGCAGCGCCCCGCCTACGGACATGCCGGTCTGAGCCAGCACGAGGGGCTTGGCAGGGGCGATCGGGAACCAGCGCGCGACCAGCGCGGTGACCGGGATGCCGGACGCCATCGAGCCGAACCAGCCGGACAGCGCGAATGCGCCCCACAGTTGCCAGATCGTGTGCGAGGCGCCGATCAGCATCAGCGAGGTGCCGAGGCCGGCTGCCCCGATGAGGACGATCGACCGTACGGTCATCCGCTTCATCAGCCACGCCGTGAACAGCCCGCCCACCGCGCCGAAAGCCGAGGACATCGTCGGCCCGGCGGAGGCGACGGCGAGGGAGAAGCCGCGCTGGTCGACGAGCCCATTGATGAACGCGGACATCGAGTAGAAGGTGATGCCCGAGGAGATCCCCAGGATCGCGAACGCCGCCGCGACGACGGTCCAGCCCTTAGGCCTCGGGGCGTGCTCGATCCGATCGGATCGCGTCATTGCGGTCGTCTCCAGCTCAGTGCGCCGATCCCGGCGAGCGGGAGTTCATCGGACCGTACCTGTGATCGCCGACACGCGGCAGGGGGCAGCGAACGGGCTGGATGCCAGTGGGTGGCCAGCCGCGATCCCTGCCGAATGCCGCTACTTCGCCTGCAAGGTGAACGTCGTCGACGTCGATGTTCCTGCGTAGTGATTGGCGTCTGCCCCGACCGGCGCGTACGTCGCAGTCAGCAGGTACTTCGCGTTCTTCTGGCTGAGCTTCAGGGATGTGGACGCGATGCCTGTGGCGGTTGAGGTCGCCGTGGCCGTTTGCGTGCCCAGGGTGAAGGTGACCGTCTTGTTCGCCAGTGGCAGTCCGGTGGCGTCCTTCAGCACGGCGCTGAGGGTCACGGTCTTGTTCGGTCCGCCGGAGAGCGCTCCGGTGTAGCTCAGCACCGTGGCCTTGACACTCTCCGTGTAGCTGGCCGAGTTGGCCGGTGCCGCGGTGTAGAGGCTGTCGCCGGTGAAGGCCACAGTGGCGGTGTAGAGCCCGGCATCAAGCAGCGGGGTCAGGGAGCGAGTAGCGATCCCAGAGTTGCTGGTTGATGCCGAGCCGGCCGCCAGGGTGGTGCCGATATTGCTGATCTGGAAGCTGACTACGCGGCCCTGGACCGGCGATCCGAACTCATCGGTGAGCGACGCGGTCATGGTGCCAGCGGTGTTGTACGTGCCGGTGTGATCGCCGAGGTAGGCGGCGGTGACATCCCGTTGGCGGATGGTCACGGACGCTGTACTCAAAGTGCAGGCGTCGTACCGATCGCATGCGCGGAACGACGCGGTGTACACACCGGGCGTTCCGTAGGCGTGCATGACCCGTGGCCCGCCGGTCGCGCTCGGCGTTCCGTCGCCGAAGTCCCAGCGATAGGAGAGCGTCCGCTGGTCGTCGGTGCCGGGGTCGGTGGCGCTGCCGTTCAAGGCAACCGGAATGCCCCACGCGGCCCCGACATTGGGCCCGGCGTCGGCAACCGGGGCGACATTGGCCACGGTTACGGAGAAGGTGGTGCTCGAGGTGAGCCCGGTGGCGTCGGTTGCGGTCAGCTGGCCGCTGTACAGCCCGGCCCCGGTGAACGTGTGCGCCGGATGCGCCCCGAACTCCACGCCCTTATCGGAGAAGTCCCAGCGCAGCGTGGGGAACCCGCAGACGCTGCTGCTGCCGCTGCCGTCGAAGGCCACCGCCTGGCCCTCGCTGCCGCTGTACGCGCCGCCGTTGCCGGCATTGACCACCGGCGGGATGTTGTTCTTCGCCAGCGGCCCGAGCGCGAATACCTGATCGGCGGCCATCAAGGGCAGCGTGACCGGTGCGGGAAGGCTGGTGAGTGAGCCGAGGTCGCCGCCGAAGATGTTGGTGTCGATGACGTCGGTGATGACGCCTTCGAAGTGAACTGCCGTGGTCGCCGACAGCGCGACGTCGGGACTGTAAGCCAGGGCGGTCAGCGAGTACTGCACGTTGTTGCCGGCCGGCTGGAGGCAGCTGAAATGCAGTCCATCCATCTGCGTGGACGGCGAGGTCCCGCCGAAGGTGAGCGATGCCGTGTCCGCTGAAGCGCCTCCGATGACCTGAGCCGAGCGCAAAGTCACGACCCCGTCCCCGGTGATGGTCGCGTTGACGCTCACATTGATGGACAACACGATGTCCAAACCGGGGACCAACAGGACTTGCGGTATCACGGTTATCGCTCCGACCGGCACGCCAACCACGCCCGAGCTGCAGTTCGCCGGGGCGTCACCGGGCAACGGCATATTGCACAAGAAGGGCAGGCTGAAGGCCTTGACGCTCTGCGTAGAGGCACCGGACGGTACGAAATTAGTCCCGTTGACTACGGGGTCGTTAAACACCCCGTAGTCAATAGTCAGCTGTCCGGTCGCCGTCATCGTCCCCGTGAGCGGCGTGAGTATGTCGGTGATGGGCATCGTCTGGCCTTGACGGAGCAAGCTGTCGTCATAGCTGACGGCGGTGGTGGAAGCCGGGGCGAAGGACAGTCCGCTAACTTCCGTCGTCGCTGATGCGCCGAACGCCCAGCTGCCAGGGCCTGGGCCGACAGCGTCGGGATAGCATTCGTCGCAGACTGCAGTCGTGGTGAAGGTGATATTCGGGTTCGCCGAGCCGCTGAACAGCGCAGCGGCCGTCTTCACCTGCGGTGCGGCCTGGGCGGGGACGGACATCGCCACCATGCCGCCCGCCCCCAGCGCGAGCGTAGAAAGGAACGAAATCCACAGTCGGCTTACCTTCATGGGGCCCTCTTCCACGAGGGGCGCGTCGCGTCCCAAGATAGCTCGCTCATAAGGGCGAACGAGCGGACCATAGCACCCTTATAACACAATAGAAGACCCCACTGGTGACAGTGCAAAGTCGCGAAAG
>JAOPVO010000043.1 GCA_025966155.1 Pseudonocardiales bacterium | reverse complement strand
ATCGTGGCCGCTCTGTACAAGGTGTAGATGGGGACGATCCGCCCGGCGGCGATCTGGGCGCAGAGGGCCGTCATCGCCGCGGGCACGGCGCTGTAGTCCGCCAGCGCCTTCCAGACAGTCGAGACCTGGTTCGCATCTGCGATCGAGGTGGGGACCTTCGCGGTCGGGCCCAGGCCGGCGTTGCACATGATGAACGCCTCGAGCGCGACCTGATCCCCGCTCAGGGCGTCGAACACCGCTTGAGCGCTCTTCGAGCCCTCGACAGCGGCCGCGGCCACGAAGAACGACGCCACCATCTGATCGAGGCCCCGCCCGTCCTTGAGCGCCACCTTGAGGGCGCCGTCGATCGTCTCGACGTAGTTGGGCAGCGAGCCCCCGACCAGGTCCGCCACGGTCTTGTGACGCAGCGCGGACGCAGCCGACGTCGCGCGCTCGGCCTCGTCCTTCTCGTCCGCAGCCGCCTTCGCCTTCTCCAGCAGGCTCTGCGCCGCGACCCTCTCGGCCGCGCCGGATTCCTGCAGCGCGAACGCGGCGAGGCGCACCTCGATTGCATCCGCGCACGCCTCGTCGTCCCATTCCAGCAGGTCCGCCCAGGCCTCAAGAGTTGCCTTCGTCGTTCCGGGATCGTTGATGCGCTCGACGGTGATCTCCTCGCCGGTGGCATCCGGCGTGCGGCGCAGGCGTCCGACAGCGCCGCCGGGACGCTCGAGGGTGTGGGCGAGCTCGTGGGCCATCAGATGCTGGCCCGCTGCGCCCGCGGTGTCGGGCAGACCATCGCGGAAGAAGATGTCCGACCCGACAGTGAAGGCCTTAGCTGCGATGCTCGCGCTGCCAGCCGCGACGGCTGGGCCAGTGTGGACTCGCACCGCGCCGAAATCCGCGCCCATCGCCGCTTCGAAGCTGGAGCGGACCCCGCGCTCGAGCGGGCGCCCAGTTTGCGAGGCATTGCCGACCAGCGACTGGACCGACGCAGTTGCCGGCCCGCCCCCGGCCACATCGGCGGACGGTGCGGCAGTGGCGCGTCGTTGGGCCACCAGGGGCGCGCTTTGGAGGGCTCCTCGGCCGGCAGCGAGCCCCTCCGGCTGAACCGCACCCGCTGCGGCCCGCAGCGCGGCCACGGTCCGGGCGGCCAGGTGATCCGCCGCGAGCTCCTCCGGCCCGTCGGCCCGGCCGACCTCCAGGGCTGTGCGCACGGACGCGAAGGTCAGGCCCGCGATCGGGCGGGACGGGCCAGCCGGTCGAGCCAGCCGAGCGACTTCTGCTTCCGGGATCGCCTTGACCCCGGACTCGACCGAGCGCTCTCGCTCCAACCCGTCCAGATAATCCATGCGATCCCCCTCTGCGGAACGCAGCCGACTTCGCTGCGCTACAGGGAGATTACAGAGGGTTGACATAACTGGCTATGGGGACGCGACTAGCCTCAGCCGACCGCAGGTCGTACAAATACGACTTCGCGCCCTTGTGGCTGCGCCACCCAGTCTGCGGAGGCTGGGGCGAATCTCTGGCATCCGACAGGGGCCACCCGTTAGGAGTCCCAGCCTCGTCCAGCACGACCCATCCGTCGGCGTCGGTCCAGCGGATCCATAGCGGCAGATCACTGCGCCGATACGACGGGCGGCGGTTCCACTCCTGGGGCTCGCGCTCGAACCGATAAATGAGACCGTCGAGACGGCGCACGAGCAGCAGGGTATCCGGGGGTTCCTTGGCCACACTGCGACTATCCCTCGCGTCTGCCCGAACTGCACGCCAGTTTCGGCTGCGCACATCGTTTCTGTCGCTACTCGACCATGATCCGGTAGCGGTGGACGCCCTGCCGATCATGCACCTCGTAGCCGTCCGCTATCCGCGCGAGTCTCCACCCGCCTTCGTGGAACAGCCGGTGATGGAATCGGCAGAAGCTGAGCAGGTCCGCGAGATCAGTCGATCCGCCCAGGGCCCACGGCTGAACGTGATGGATATCGGTCCATTGCGCCGGGCGGTCGCAGCCGGGAAAGCGGCAGCCGCGGTCCCGGAAAGCCAGCGCGATCCGCTGCGCGGAACGAGCGAGGCGCCGCGACCGGCCGAGGTCGAGCACCCGGGACGGGCCGTCGGTGACGAGCCGGATGGTCTGGGCTCCGCAGCCGATGCGCTCGAGGGTCTCCTGAGGATCGGCCCGCCCCAGTCGAGATCCGCCGGGGCGCGCGGCGACTTCCGGCAGCTTGCTGCGCCCGGATCGGCACTTCGGCCGGGGGCGAAGGGCGCGGTCGGATCGAGTTCGGCCAGAGTTGCGAGGTCGACGCGGACGATCAGCGTCGGCGGCAGTCCCGTGCCGGTCACCTGCCCGGCGGCGCCGACCTCGGCGGCTTTCCGTGACCAGCTCGACCAGCGCATCGGCGCGCCGCTGTGCCGCCGTGCGGGTGTCCTCCGCCCCGCGCGGGGTGGTCATCGGCGCCAGCGCGGACAGCAGCACCGCGGCGCCCTCCTCGTCCAGCTGGCCATGAAGGCTCATGGCGCCGTCGAGCATCGGGGACAGGGTGAAGGATCGATCGGCGTGGCGCTGGGCCGCATCGCGTTGCAGCAGCTCAGGGTCCAGGTGCTCGAGGATCCGGCGGGCCGCCTGCGGGATTTGCGAAGGCGCGAGGGTCGGGGCAATCTCGGACAGCGTCTCGTCCAGCGCGGACAGGACGTCGGGGTCACGGATATCGCGGGCCGCGCGCACGATCGCGGTGGCCGCCTCGAAGCCGAACTGCCCAGCCCGAAGCGCCGCGCTGGTCGCGGGCAGCCGATCGCGGAGCGCCCGACCGACGCGCACGAAGTCGGCGGCGAGCGCCGGCGGGGCGACAGTGTTGGACCGCAGCCACGCCGCGCCCGACAGGAAGCCATCGGCCAGCGGGCCGCCCGATGCATCGAAGGCGACCGCGCGACGGGCCTGCTCGTGCGCCAAGCGGGCGGCCAGGGCGCCGAGATCGATTAACTGGTCGCCCAGTGACCCGGCCGACAGGTCGGCGATGTCCTCGTCGCGCAGCCCGTCCATCGCGAGGCGCAGCGCCGCAATCGGCTGCACCTGCGTCGCAACGGTCGAGTTCATGCGTCAACCGTAGGCGCCAAGAACAGCCAA
>JAOPVO010000309.1 GCA_025966155.1 Pseudonocardiales bacterium | reverse complement strand
TCACGAAGCCCGTCCCGATCGTGTGCGCGAGGGCCACGGAGATCGGCGGGAGCACCTTCGACCAGACGTGCCGACGGACGATCCAGCGTAGTGACGCACCGGAGATCTGCGCGGATTCCACGTACTGGGACCGCGCCACGGCGAGTGCCGCCGCACGGGATACCCGGTAGTAGGAGGGAGCTAGCAGCACGCCCGTGACGAGCATCGCCTGGGTCATGCCGTTGCCCAGCAAGGCGGTTACGGCAACTGCGAACAGCAGGAACGGCAGCGCGATCAGCGTGTCGACGATGCGCAGCGTCACCCATTCGAAGACCCGACCCAGGTACACCGACAGGATGCCGGGGATCGCGCCGAAGCCCAGTGCCACCAAGGCGACCTGAAGGGCGCCCACCACGCTGTCGCGCGAGCCGGCCAGCAGGCGGCTCAGCAGGTCCCGGCCGAGGTAGTCCGTGCCGAGCCAGTGCTCGCCGGAGATCCCCGCCAACTGGTCCGGGCTGTTCAGGGGGGGATCCTGCGGGGCGAGGGACGGGCCGAAGACCGCGAGCAGGGCGATGACGGTGAGGATCCCGAAGGCGATCCGGCCGGAGGGAAGAGTCAGGACACGGCGCAGCACGTCATACCCCCCGCTGTGCGGCCGGGGTGATGCGCCCGAGCACCAGATTCACGACGAGGTTGAAGCCGACGACGAGGATGATGGACACCACGAGCACTCCTTGCACGGCCGGCACGTCCCCGTGCTGCGCCGAATTGTTGGCGAACTGCCCCAGGCCCTGCAGCGCGAAGATCGACTCGGTGATCACCGATCCGCCTATGAGGGCCGGGTATTCGAGGCCGAGGATCGCAATGGCCGGGCCGACGCCGTTGCGCAGCACATGCCGGAAGAAGATGCGCCGCGGGCTCAGCCCCCGCACAATCGCCCCTGTCACGTAGTTCTCCCGATAGGCGGCGATCAGACCGGACCGCAGCTGCCGCGCCACGTTCGTGACCGGCATGAAGCTGAGCGCGATCGCGGGCAGCAGCAGGTGCTTCAGCCAGGGCCAGAACCCTTCGGAGAAGGGGATGAACCCGGCCGAGGGCAGCAGATCGAAGGCGACGGCGAACACGTACACGAGAACAATCCCGAGCACGAACGCCGGCATGACCGAGACCACGCTGAGCACGCCGGTGATGCTCCGGTCGATCCAGGTCGTGCGCTTGACCGCCGCGAGCGTCCCCAGCATGAGGCCGAAGATCACGCCGATGATCAGCGCCAGGGTCGAGACCGTCAGGCTGATGACCAGGCCCTGCTTGATGAGCCGGCTGATCTCGACGTTGTTGATCCAGCTGCGGCCCAGGTCGCCATGCAGCACCCCGTTCAACCAGTCCCCGTATTGAGTCAGGAACGGTCGATCCAGCCCATACGAGGACTCGACGCTGGCGATCTCCGCCGGCGTGGCGGACTCGCCCAGCTGCAGCCTGGCCGGATTGACGCCAGTCATCGCGCGGAGGGCGAAGGTGGCGAAGGTGGCCAGGAAGAAGACGGGGATGAAGATTCCGATGCAGCGGAGCACCGTGGCCAGGGTGCTGCGGAGCGCGTGCTGCGCCCTGGCCACGATCACCTCATGGCCGTGTCGCGCGGCAAGCGGATACGTCGTGCTGTTCACGGCCATAGCTACCTCTCCTAACGTCGTTCGGGTTGGTCAGCTGTCGCTGATGGTGACGCCGGTCCAGTCGACGTGACCGGGGTTCTCTGGCAGCTTGGAGATCGACTTGCTCTTCGCGAACAGGTTCGGGCTCGAGACGGTGAAGATGTTCGCCGGGCTGGTCAGTCCGATCCGCGTCGCCGCCTGCAGGTTGGCCGCGTAATCCGGCGAGTCCGGCTTCGTGGCCTCCGCCTTCTTGACTGCGGCCTCGAACCCATCGGGGACGAACGGGGAGCTGAGGTTGATGACGCCCCCCTTGCCGAAGTGGACGGTCAGGGTCTGGACCGGCGCATCCCGGCCAGTGGTGCCGTAGATCGAGAAGGCGAGGTCCTTCGCGAAATACGGTGTCGCCCAGTTCTTGTCGATCGCGATGTCGACCTTGATGCCGACCGCCGCGAGCTGGGACTGGACAATCTCCGCCTGCGGGCTCGCAGCCGAGATGGTGAGGCTGAGCGTGAGCTCATTCGGCTTGTAGCCGGCTTCGGCGAGCGCCTTCTTGGACTTGTCCTGGTCGTATGCAAAGAGATCAGCCGACTTGGGGTCGTAGGCGACGTATCCAGGCGGGAACGGCTGATTCGTCGCCTTCCCGTACCCGAAGGTCAGCTGATCGACGAACTGCTGCCGGTTGATCGCGTACCGGATGGCGTCGACCAGCTTCGGGTGGCTCTTGAACGGCTCCTTGTTGATGTTGATATTGATGCTGGAGGCGTTGAAGCCCGGCAGCGCGAAGACATCAAGATCCGCGCCCTTCGCCTCGATGGCCTGCGCGGGCGGGAGATCGGCGAAGTTGTAGACCCCGGTCTTGAGGCCGGCGACGATCGTCGATGCGTCCGGCGCCACGGACACAGATACATGGTCGATGTGGATATTGGCCGCGTCCCAGTAGTCCGGGTTCTTCTTGAGCGTCGCCGACTGACCCGGGATCAGGTCGGTCACGATGAACGGCCCGGCCCCGACGGGCTTCTGATCGAGCGTCGCGGCGTCCGCGGAGGCCAGCGGGCTGGCGACCTGAAGGACCCGCTCCCCCAGCAGCAGCGGGAGTTGGTAGTCGGGGTGATCCGCAGTCACGGTCAGATCGAGGTCGCCGCTGGTGGTGATGCTCTTTATCGCGTCCAGGTTCGCCACCTGCGCGGAGTTCTTCTGCGTCTGGGCGCGGATGATCTCCCCCTTGATGGCGGCGGCGTTGATCGGCGCCCCATCGGAGAACGTCAGGTTGGGCCGAAGGTGGAACGTGACCGACGTGCCGTCGGCGCTGAAGTCCCAGCTCTTGGCCAGGCCGGGGACGGCGTTGCCCTTGCTGTCGGTCCGCGTGAGTGACTCATACACCAGTGAGGTGATGCGGAAGGTGGCGCCGGAGCCCCCGACGACCGGGTCCCAATGCGAGGGGAAGTAGGTGGTCGCCCATTTCAGCGTCGCGTTGCCGGCGCTCCCCGCCGGGGCCGAGCCGCTGCCGTCGCCCGAGCCGCTGGACGAGCTGCCGCCGCAGGCGCTGACGACCAGCATCCCGGTCGCCAGCAATGCCAGGGGGATGACACCGCGTCTCCACTTGCGACGAGCCGTCGGCGGACGTTTTACACGAATCATGATCTTCCGTTTCTCAAAGGGATGTGACGGGATGGATGGCCGCGCACCGGGGCTATGCGACCGGGACCGGCAGGCCGATGTTGGGGACCGCAGTCGGGTCGGGGCGCTGATCGCTACTGGCGCGACCCGCCGCCGTGTAGCGGTTCTCGGGAATGGGCAGGCCGAGATTGCCCCGCAAAGTCGTGGATTCGTAGTCGGAACGGACGACGCCGCGCTCACGAAGGATAGGCAGCACTTCATCTGTGAACCGGCGGAAATCGCTCGGCACACTGACGCTGATGTTTATCCCGTCGAAGCCGCCGGCCTCGAACCAGCGCTGGATTTCGTTCGCCACAGTCAGAGGCGAGCCGACGAAGGCGGACCGCGACCAATTGAGCTGGTGCTCTACGACCTGCCGCAGGGTCAGGTTGTTGTCCTTCGCGAGCTTCTTGATCTGAGTCGTCTGCGTCCGGAAGCTGTTCTGCCCGACGTCCTCCGGCAGATCCGGGAACGGGGCATCCAGGTCGTACTGGGTGAAGTCGTGCCAGCCGAACGGGCGGCCCAGTTCGGCCAGGGCCCGGTCGAAGCTCTTGCTGCCCAGGATCCCCTCGGCCTTGGCTCGGGCTTCGGCGTCCGTATCGGCGATGATCGGGAAGATCCCAGGCATGATCAGGACGTTCTCCGGGTCGCGGCCATGCGCCGTCGCCCGGGACCGCAGCTCGGCCCGGAATGCCTGTGCCTGCTCCAGCGTCTCCGAATGGGTGAAGATCGCATCGGCGATGCGTCCCCCCAAATCACGGCCTTCCTCCGAATCACCGGCCTGGAAGATCACCGGCTGCCCCTGCGGGGTCCGCTCCAGGTTCAGGGGGCCCACGACGGAGGAGAAATGCTCGCCCCTGTGGTCGAGGGTGTGCTGCTTGGAGCGGTCGAAGAAGACCCCAAGCTCCCTATCGCGCGGGAAGGCGTCGGCCTCGTAGGAATCCCATAGGCCCTGGGCAATCCGGACGTGCTCAAGCGCACGGCCATAGCGGGTCGGGTAGTCATAGTGCTCGTCGCGGCTGTAGTTGCCCGCTGTCCCGGAGTCGCCGCTGGTGACGACGTTCCAGCCGGCGCGACCACCGCTGATGTGATCCAGCGACGCCAGGCGCCGGGCCACATTGAATGGCGAGTTGTACGAGGTGGTGATCGTGCCGACCAATCCGATGTTCTTGGTATGCACCGCCACCGCTGACAGGAGGGTCAGCGGCTCCAGGCGGCTGAGGTAGTGGTTCGGGGAATCCGCGGTGATGAACTGGCTGTCGACGATGAAGATCAAGTCGAACTTCGCGGCCTCGGCCCGCTGCGCTTGCTTGATGTACCAATGAACATCCGAGCTGGCGTTGCCGGGGATCTCGGGGCTCAACCAGGTGGAGTGCTGGCCGGGGCCACCGACGCCGATGAGAACAGCGCCGAGTTTGAGCGTGCGGGACATGAGGGCCCTTCGAGGAATGGTGCGATCAGGCGACGAGGCCGCGATGTGCGGGGGCTCGCCATGAGCGCATGCGGGCATGCGGGCATGCGGGTGCGACGCCCTGGCCGGAATCCGGGAGGCTTCAGGGACGACGGCGCAGGATGCGGTACGGCCGACTCAGACGGTCAGCGACAGCGCATTGCCTCGGGGCGCACCCGGCTGCGGCAGCGACAACACGTGGGAACCACGGTGGCCGGCAGCATCATGGTGATCATCCTTGCGCGCTGGGACCACGAGGTCCAACGACACATTGCGATGACTACCGATCACCGATGCTTATCGTTTGCCTAGTCGCTCTATAGGCAATTTAGGCAGAGCAGCAGAGCGGGCGCAGGCGATCAGCTGGGACGACAACCCGTGGACTGCATGGTCCCGAAGTCGACGATGCGACGGATCGTGAGCATCAGCGGCGCACGCAGCACGATCGGCTGCGATTCGGGCGCACGGCGAGGCATGCGGTGAAACGTAGCAGCGGTCGGGACGGCTGTCCACTGACTCGGCGGATGCCCCTCATAGCTATCTAACTTCCCAGCGCGACTGCGCTAGTAATCCGCGGCCCATGGGGCTGATAGGCGGGCCCCGTCCGCCCGTCGGCTTGGCGCAGTCGGTAGAGCTCGCCCACGCCGGCGCGGCAGTAGGGGCATGCGACCTCGAGGACCGGATGCCGGCGGTAGGGCTTGGGGACCCGTCGATCGCGCGTTGTCGCAGTGCCGGACATCGGGAAACCTCAATCAGCCCATGGCGGCGCGATCCCGCCCGCGGATCACAGCTTCATCGTCTCGGCACCACGATGTCCAACGCTGCCTCGTGATGAGGGCCATCGCGGAAGGTGATGCGATTGGATGCTTCTCTACTAGTTCCATAGATCTACACTGGTACGTTCGCTCTGTGACCCGCACCCTCGACATCGGCCCGCTCCGCAGCCTTGTGGCTGTGGCGGACTGCGGAGGATTCCAGCGCGCGGCCGAGGCGCTGTACTTGAGCCAAGCGGCGGTGAGCCAGCACATGCGGAGGCTCGAGGCCGCAGTTGGGCGCGAGCTCGTGATCCGGCACGGGCGCGGATCGAGGTTCACGGCTGATGGCGAGAGATTGCTCGCCCACGCCCGCCAGATCCTCGAGATGCACGACAACGCCCTTGAGCGGTTTGCCGCCACCGAGCAGGCGACGATAGTCATTGGCACCACCGAGCATGGCGCGGCGCAGATAATCCCGTATCTCTCCGGTCGACTGGAGCAGGCGATCCCGGAGACGCGGGTTCGGTTCCGGATCGACCGCGGCATGCGGTTGCGTGAAGGCCTTGACGCGGGCCGCATCGATCTTGCCCTGCTCATAGGGCGCACCGAGGACCCGCGGGCCGCGCCCGTCGGCGAACTGGCGCTGACCTGGTACTCGTCGCCGTCGTGGATCACTCCGCAGGACGGGCAGGCCGTGGCTATTGCAGCATTCGACAGCCCATGCGCGTTGCGGAGCAGCGCACTGGACACCCTGGCCGCGCACCGCATCCCGGCGGTCATCGGCGCCGAGGCGATCCAACTCGCCGGCGTCCACGCGGCCGTAGCCGCCGGCCTGGGGGTCGCGTTGCTGGCAACATTCGGCCAGGCGCCGGAGGGGCTCATCCCGCGGGACGACCTGCCGACACCCGACTCACTGCCCCTCTCGGTTTGGTCGAGGGACGGTTTGCCTGTCCCAATCGCGTATGCCGCAACTTCTGCGCTGAGGGACCTTCTCGGCTCACCGCCCACGGCGATCTGAGTGCGCCACGACTCAGAATGCGTGGGCGATGAGCTCACCGAATAGCGCGTGCTCATCGACATCCAGCCCGCGGGCGCGGAACCAGTCGCAGACATTGGCGCAATCGCGCTGCAGGAAGCCCATGCCGTTGAGGTTGCCAACCAGGTCGACGATCTGCGGCAGGTCGATGATCACCAGCCGGTCGCCCTGGGCCAGGATGTTGTACGCCGACAGGTCGCCGTGCACGATGCCGTTCTGCACCATGGTCGCGAGCGCCTCGGTCAGCTGATCGAAGTAGGATCGGAGGAGCTCAGGCGCCGGCCTGGTCTGGGCGAGCCGAGGCGCCGTCTGGTGCGCGCCATCTGCATCGATCACCGAGATCCACTCCATGAGGATCTCCACGTCGTCGATCTGCACGGGGTAGGGAACCGGCAGCCCGAGGCCCCAGAGCCGCACGAGCGCGGCCCACTCGGACACGGCCCATTCCCCGGCGGCGATCTGGCGCCCGAAGGTGCTCTTGCGCTTGATCGCGCGCTCGTCGCGGGATCGCTGCATCGCCCGGCCCTCGGTGTACGACGCGGCGCGGTGGAAGGTGCGATGGTCCGCGGAACGGTAGCGCTTGGCGGCCATAATGACCCCGCCGCCGGCCGGATCATGGGGGTCGGCGCGCTCCACGAGGTGGACGTCGGCCTCCTTGCCGGACTTGAGGACACCGAGCTCGGTGTCGATCGCGCCCTGCGAGGTCACCAGCCAGTTCGGTCGCGGCTCGGGGCCGCGGCATAGCGGCTCGACGCTGAGCCAGGTCGACCACCGCTGCCCGTCCGCGAGATCGTCGTAGGCCCTGAAGTCGACGAGGAACCGCTCGTCGGGGAACGTGGTCTCAGCTACGTGCAGGTCGTGCCGTGAGTGGTGGGACATCGCCGGGGGTGCTCCAATGGGTGCGGGAGGAATGGTCTGCGGGCAGGCCGGGGACAGTCGGGATCACGGTTCTGCCTCCTCTCGCGGAGCAATGGACGGGTTCTGGCGTCGCCCTCATTCTGGGGGCCGGCCCTAGGAACGGCAACCGGTTTCCTGGCCGCAGGCCAAGCTCCACGCGCCCACCGCGCATAGCCAGCCATGTTGGGCCCGAGCCGGGCCGGTTACACCCGTACAGGGATCTCGGTGCCGAGCCCGGCCCGATCGAGCAACTGAAGCTCGTCGCCGGACCAGAACTTGCCGGGGTCGTAGTAGTTCGTCGGCCGCTCCGGCCCGAGCAGCCCCATAGCCTGATATGTCGCCGCGACGACCTCCGCGCAGTAGGTCTCCTCGACCGACGCCGCGCGTCGCACCCGGCCCCGCACCCAGCGCCCGGCCAGCGCCGCCGTCGCGGGGAACGGCGTGCCATCCAACCGGGCTATCGTCCGCAGCACCGCGGCCTCCTGGGACGGCGTCACCCCGCCCGGCCCGGCTCCGGGCACGTCGAGCTGCCGGAGCCAGGCGAGCTGGTGGTAGCGCCCGCACCACTGCACAACCGCATCGCGCAGGTCATGAAGCTGCACCCCCCGGTGCTGGGTTCCGGTCCACATATCGAGCAGGCCCTTGCCGAGCTCGGCGTGCCACATCATCGGCGGCATGTCATCGAGGACCACCGCCATGCCCACATGGTTGACCGGCGCGTTGGTCAGGGTGCGGATCGCGCGATCGGCCCCGGAAGTGCCGCGGAACAGCCAGAGGTCACCGGTGCGGGTCAGCTCGACCGCGTCGTCCAGACTGAGAGAGGTTCCGCTCATCCGATCAGGAGGTCCTCTCGTGAAGATCTGGAAGCTGCTCGGCGTCGCCGGGCTGGCCGGTGTCGCCACTGGCGGTGCCATCATCGCGCGCGATCAGCGCCACCGCGCGCAACTCACGCCGGACGAGGTGCGCGATCGGCTCCACCAGCGCCTGGCCGACTCCGAGAAGCCCTACGTCAGCTGATCCCCGCGTGGGCGGATGTCAGGCCCGCTCGCTGAGGGCGTGAGCTGGAGCACGCCGTCGACAGTGCGGACCTGGAGCAGGCCGTCCAAGCCGCGCAGGAAGGTCTCGCCGGCCACGCCCGGGTCCCTCAGGGAACCGATCGCGGCGCGGAACCACTCCCGATGCTCCAGCACGGACCGGTGCACCGGGTCGGCGTCGGGATACTCGGCGGCGGCATTGAGGAACGCGCACCCGCGGAAGCCAGGCCGCTGGATCTCCTCGACGATCTGCTGGGCGACGTCCCGAAGGATGTCCTCCGGCGGCTCGCCACCGGAGACCGCCAGCTCGTGCCGGGCGCCGATGTGCTGATGGATACGCTCGAGGTAGGGGACAACCAGGTCGTCCTTGCTGGGGGAATGGGGATAGAAGGTCGCCCGGGCCACCTTCGCCTCGGCGACGATCCGCTCCACCCCAACGACGGCCGTACTTGGTCCGCTTGGCGTTCGCCGTCGTGTGGGCCGCACTGCTGGCCCTGACCGGGCCCCACCTGGGCCTCGCCGCCGGCGCGCTGCTCGTGGTCTACCCGCTGTTCGATGTGGCCGCGGCGGTCATCGACGGCCGGGCATCGCGGGCCCGGGCCCTCCGGTTGAATATCGCCATAGGCTCTGCGGCTGCGGTCGGGCTCGAGTTCGCGCCGGACTCCGGCATACCGGCCCCGCTGCGGGTCTGGTGGCGGGCAGTGGGCGATGATCGCCAGCGGCGGGATCTCCACGGTGGCCGGCGCGTCCTTCCTTGCCCTCGCATCGATGGATGATCCGCGGCTCTCAAGCCTCGCTGGCTACGCCCTGCTC